>JAUHVN010000155.1 GCA_030425055.1 Actinomycetes bacterium
GCCCTAGGCATCCGCGTTCACCCGGTTCAGGAAGGCGGTGAGCGCGTCGTTCACCACGTCGGGATGCTGCGCCTGCGGGTAGTGCCCGGCGCCCTCGATCAGGGTCACCTCTGCATCGAGCCGCTCGGCGATCCACGCCGCCTCGGCGGCCGGGTCGGCGAAGTCGGGGTCGGCGGTCCCCATCACCACGATCGTCGGCGCGGCGACCTGGGGCAGGCGCTCCTCGGCGACGCGGTGGTCGGTGTGGGTCGTGGCGACGAACGCGGCGGTACGACCGGGCTCGCGCAGGTTGTCGCCGATGCGGCGCCGGTGCTCGTCGAAGTCGGTCGGCTTGACGCCCGGGTACAGGCTCGGCAGGTAGGCGAGCCACGCGGCGCGGGCCCACGGCCGCAGCATCGCGAGTCGGAACGCCGCGGCCATCACGGGATTCGTCGGCGGGTTGCGCACGAACGGTCCGATGAGGGCGAGGCCCGAGACCGCGGATGCGTCTTCACCGGCCGCCCACACCGCGGCGCCGGCGCCGAGCGAGTTGCCCACGATGACCGCGGGGCCGCCCAGGTGGCGGATGAGCGCCAGGGCGTCAGAGCCCGCCGCGGCGTCGTCGTACGCGTCGAAGGTCGTGTCGCTGTCACCGTGACCGCGCAGGTCCATGGCGGCGACGCGATAGCCGGCGTCACGCAGGGCCGGCACCGTGTGGCGGAACGACGAAGCGAGTTCGCCCATCCCCGGTACCGCGATCACGAGCGGACCGTCGCCGGTCACGCGAAAGGCGATGCGGCCGCCGGGGCGGTCGAGGTACTGGACGGGAAGGTCGTCGAAGTCAGACATGATGATCCGTTTCTCTCGCTCTGCGAGCACTAGCTGGTGGTAGTAGCTCTATGGCTAACTATATTAGCCATTGATCCATTCCCGCAAGAGGTGATCTCGTGGTGAGACTTGATCTCATGTAACATGACACTGCGTTTCACACTGCGATGCGCTCCGACGAAGGGACCATCCCATGCCCGACGGCTACACCGCCCCGATCGACGACTACGCGTTCCTCTACCGCGACGCGTTCGGCACCGACCTCGTCGCGCGCGCCACCGACGGCGCGATGACCGCCGACGACGCGATCGACGTGCTCGGCGCCGCGGGGGAGTTCGCCGCCGAGGTGCTCGCGCCCCTCGATCAGCCGGGCGATCGCGTCGGCGCGCAGCTCGTCGACGGCCAGACCCGGCTGCCCGACGGATTCGCCGACGCATACGAGGCGCTCGTCGGCGCGGGCTGGATCACCGCCGAGGCGCCCGAGTCGGCGGGCGGCGACGGACTTCCCACCCTCGTCCACAACGGCCTCGGCGAGATCTGGAACGGATCGAACATGGCCTTCGCGCTGTGCTGGATGCTGACCTCGGGCGCCATCCACGCGCTCGACGCCGTGGCGTCGCCCGAGCTGCGCGACACCTACCTCGCGCCCATGGTCGAGGGTCGCTGGACCGGCACGATGAACCTGACCGAGCCGCAGGCCGGCACCGACCTCGGGGCCATCCGCACCATGGCCACACCGAACGACGACGGCTCGTGGTCGATCACCGGCCAGAAGATCTTCATCACGTGGGGCGACCACGACGTCGCCGAGAACATCGTGCACCTCGTCCTGGCCCGCACTCCGGGCGCGCCCGAGGGTGCGAAGGGCATCTCGCTGTTCGTCGTGCCGAAGTTCCTCGTCACCGACGACGGCGGCGTGGGCGAGCGCAACGGCGTGCAGACCGTGTCGCTCGAGCACAAGCTCGGCATCCACGGCAGCCCCACGTGCGTGCTCGCGTACGAGGACGCGACCGGCTACCTCGCCGGCGACCTGCACGGCGGCCTCGCGGGCATGTTCGTCATGATGAACTCGGCGCGCGCGGGCATGGGCCTGCAGGCGACCGGCGTCTCCGACCGCGCGTACCAGCGGGCCCGTGACTACGCGGCCACGCGACTGCAGGGCCCCGTGCTCGACCGCCCGGCCGGAGCGACGATCGCCGAGCACCCCGACGTGCGGCGCCTGCTGCTGTCGATGTCGAGCGAGATCTTCGCGATGCGCGCCATGGGCGTGCTGGTCGGCGACCTGTTCGACCGTGCCGAGACCGACGGCACGCTCAAGCTCGCCGAGTTCTTCGTGCCGATCTTCAAGGGCTGGACGACGGAGGAGTCGCTGCGGATCACCTCCGACGCCATCCAGGTGCACGGCGGCTCGGGCTTCATCGAAGAGACCGGTGTCGCTCAGCACTACCGCGACGCGCGCATCATGCCGATCTACGAGGGCACCACCGCGATCCAGTCGAACGACCTCATCGGCCGTAAGGTCATCCGCGACGGCGGAGAGACGGCATCCGCTCTCTTCGCGCAGATCGACGAGACCGTGACCGCGCTGCGCGGCCTCGACGACGGCGTCGCGACACGCACCGCCGATCGGCTCGCACGCGCACTCGACGCCGCGCGCCGCGCCACCGACGCGCTGCTCGGCTTCGCCGGGTCGCCGCGCGACGCGTACGCCGTGAGCGTGCCGTACCTCATGCTGCTCGGCACGCTCGCCGGCGGGTGGCTGCACGGCCTCGCCGTGGTCGCGGTCCTCAGCGGAGGCTCGACGGATGCCGCAGCCGCCGACCGTCTCGTGTCGGCCGACTTCTACGGCGCGCACCACCTGTCGCGGGTGCACGGCCTCGCCGAGACGGTGATCGCGGGCGAGATCGTCTGAGTCGTCTGCGGCCGACGGTCAGTCGATCGGCCACTCGTAGACGGTCGCTCCGAGCGCGCCGGCGTCGCAGACGCCGTCGACCACCGCCAGGAACACGTTCCCGGGGCCGGGCACGGCCAGGGGTGCCCAGTTGAAGACCTCGGGCACGAAGGTGAACAGGTTGTCGGCGAGATCGTCGCCGGTGTCGAGGCCCGGCACCTTCATGCTGAACGCGATGCCGGCGAGCACGCTGCCGAACACCGCGTAAAAGCCGTCGACGACCGCAGCGACGACCTGCGCGCCCGTTGCCGACGAGGGTGCGGGGTTCGGCCTCAGGACAGCGGGGACGATCGCTGACGCGACGGGCGCGAGCTGGAGGAACTGCAGGAAGACCCACAGGCCGGACGGCGGCTGCGGGCCGTTCGGCGCCCAGACGAGCGCTGCGCCCAGCCCGATCTGCGCCGCCGACAGGCCCGCCCATGCGCCCAGCAGCGTCTTCATCGTCGTGCTGCCGTCGTAGTTGGTCAGGTCGAGCGTGAAATCGACGACGAGGTAGGTTGCCGCGGAGAAGATGTAGCCCCACTCCAGAGCCGAGAGCTGCGTCAGTTCGTCGGAGTCGGAGTCGGCCTCGGCAGCCTTCGACACGATCTCTGCGGGGATCGCGACGAGCAGGCAGACGAGGTCGAGGATGCTGAACGTGAGACCCGGGTTGAGTGCGGAGAACACCGCGCTCAGCACCGGAATGTCGATCTCGCTGTCCAGCCACTTCACGAGGTCGGTCACGAGGGTCGCGAGCGCCTCGATCAGCAGTTCGAGGATCTCGATCGCGACGGTGGTGAGCACCGCCGTGATCTGGTCCAGAATCGTCGTGAGCAGGTCCGAGAGCGCGAGGTCGGCGTACTGCGACGGATGGCTCACGAGCCGCTCGAGCTCGTGGAACGCCTTCTTGACCTCCTTCGGGATCTCCTCGGCCTGACTGTCGCTGACCGTCGCTCGGATCTTCTCGACGGCCTGCTTGACGTCGTGCGCGAGCTGGTCCAGGTGACTGTCGGACAGCGACGACAGCGAAACCGTCCCGCTGCCTTTCGACGTCGTCTTGTCGAGCGCCCAGCGCGACGAGCAGTAGCTCTTGGCCCCGTGCGCGCCGTAGTAGGCCTGCGGATTGCCGTAATGAGGTTGGGTGGCCGCCTTGCGTGAACCCATCGCAGCCACGGCGGCGGTGGAGGATCCGTTCTGATTGGTCTGAAGCCACGACTTCAGGTCGGCGGTGGCGTCGGTGGTGAAGTGCTTCGCAAGACCCTCGAGCTGGTCGAGGATCTTTCCTTTGAGATCTCGTGCGACGTCGACGATGTGAGCCCAGTCGAACAGATCGCACAGCGACTCGATCGCCTTGTGCAGCTCCTTCATCGCCGTTCGCAGGACGCCTGCGACGACGGACGCCGCCTTCTCGACGGTGTCGACGACGAAATTGTAGGCGTGCCCGAGATCGTTGTGGATCTGCTTGGCGACGCGTTTCGCGTCCTTCTCGGCCGTCCAGATGATCCTCTTGATGGTGCGGTGACCGTGCACGATGTCGCGCAGGAAGCTGTCGAAATCGTCGTGCTTCTTCTTGCCGAGCGTCGCCGTGTCGGCGAACCCCGGGGGCGGCTCGCCCTCGGAGTAGGTTGCCGTGCCGTCCTCGTCGAACTCGGTGTACCACGCGCCGCTGGTCTGCACGTACGGTCGACTCGACGAGCCGACGACCGCCTGGTACACGAGGTTCGACGTCGAATCGGGAAAGGCGAAATACGACCGTGAGTTGGATGCTGGCGACTGCAGCGCATCCAGCGAGGCCTTCGTGTCTCCCAGGGTGTTCTGGACGGTCGCGGCCAGACCCGCCACGTTGCTCGCGTCGTAGTTCGAAGGGAGCGAAGGCGTGCCGGTGAAGTCCTTCATCGCGAGCAGGTCGCTGCCGGTGACCGACGACAGAGTGCTCACGGTGTCCTGATCCGGATAGACGATCATCGCCTCCCGTGACGCCATGAAAGGTGCCCACATGTAGAGCGCGGGCGAGGAGACGTTGTCCGGCGTCGTCATGATGCTGAACTCTCCTGCGGCATCCGTGGTGACCCAGGTGTGCCGGCCGGGACCGACGGAGTGGTCCTTCCCGCGGATGGAGATCGTCACGTCCTCGGACGCCCACACCTTGATCGAGCTGTGCGCCCGAGGAGTCTTGTTCGGGGTCACGCAGAGCACCTGAGTACGGAAGCGGGGGCTGGCAGGCGTCGGCGTCGAGCCGGATCCGCTCGCCCCCGCCGATGCGGCGGAGTAGTCGTCCGCCATCAGCTGGCTCTCGGTGAGGAACTGCGCGAACAGCTGCGTGAGGTTGATGCCCTGGATCTTGATGCGCGCCGATGAGTCGGTCTTGCTGTAGTAGCAGACGCTGGAGTCGACGCCCACGATGGCGGCACCGGTGAAGCCCGCGTTCTGCACGACGGCTTCGTGTTGCGATCCCGCCGTCGAGGGCGACAGTGCCACGGCGTAGATGTTCGCGCCGGTACGGGTCTGACCGGCGACGTAGGCGTAGCCGTCGGAGACGACGATGGGGTCTTGCGTGAGGTCGGCCGTGCCCATCTGCGCCGTCCATGCCGCGCTTCGCGTGCTGCCGGGCGAGAGGCCGCCCCCGAGCGCGTACGCGAGGAACTGGCCGGCGGAGGTGCCGAGGTACAGCATCCCGGACGACACGACGGGTGCGGAGTAGCTGAGATCCTTCGTGCCGGCCTCGATGCTCCACGATGGCGACCAGGTCGAGGTGTCGAGCGCGACGAGGGTGGCATTGTCTTCCGACGTCGGGATGGTGACGTAGTAGATCTCGTCGAGCCCGGCCACGGGTCGCGGAACGATCGTGGGCGGCACGGGGTGGGCGCTCGGCGCCTCACCGTCGACGTCGAGCTGATAGAGATGCCCGCCCCACACCACGCACATGCCCACCGACGTGGCCACGGGTGGGCCGACGGGCAGACCGAGTCCGATCGGCGCGGCGATCGCGCTCAGGTCCTGTGTCCACGACTCACTGCCGTCGGGGGAGAGGCAGACCACGGTGCCGCTCTCGTCGAGGAACACGATCCGCTGCCCCTGCGGGGTGAACGGGCAGCCATCGACCGCGGCGACCTGGTACGGCTTCGTCCACAGCGGCGCGCCGGATTCGAGGTCGAGCGCGATGACCTGGGTGCGAGAGGCGAGGTACACGACGGATCCCACGATGAGCGGCGTGGCGAAGCCGCCCTGGATGGTGGGCTGGTCCAGCTCCTGGAACGGGTAGACCCACTGCACTGAGGCATCGGGGGCAGACAGCAGGTAGGCCGATGACCCGGCCGACGTGCCCTTGCCGTACGTGTCGACGACGACCATCGACCCGCCGTTGAGGGCGGGCACCGCCGACGGATCATGGCCGGCGGCGCCAGCGAACGAGAAGACCGGCTTCGCCGCGGCGGGCGGGGCGGCGCGGGCGAGATCGGGGGTGACGGCGAGGGCGGTCAAGCCGAGTCCCACGCCCTGGAAGAGCGTCCTTCGGCTGAGGATCGGTCCGGAGTGGTGCTGACGACTGCTCTCGGTCACGATCTCATCTCCCTGCGAGCACCGCGCGACACAGTCGCTTCGGTGCGTTTCCCTGTCGGTTTTCCTATCGGACGGCATCGTCCGAGTCAAGGGTGCCGCGGATCGCGCCGTGATTCAGCGGGTCGGGTCGTCGTACGCGCCGAACAGGCCGCTGCCGTACCCGGCGAGCGCCTCGTACGCCTCGCCGTACGTCGTCGGGGTGGTCGCCCCCGGGTCGAACTGCGCCGTGAGCAGGCCGAGCAGCCCGCGTGCGGGCGACGTGAGCGGTCGCCGGCTCTGCTTCGGGCGGGTGCCCTCGGGTGCCTCGGGGTTGGGCGGCGTGTAGGCCGACGTGGGCTGCGGCCACATGCTCGGCTGGCGTGGCGTGGTGAGGTTGATGGCGGGGAAGACCGGGTTGGCTCCGGCATCCCGTGCCGTCAGCGGCCGCAGGCCGTGCAGCCGGCACAGCGTGTTGATCATCGAGCCGTGGTGCATCTCGTCGTGGATGACGGTGCCGGCCGCGGTGTACGCGCTCACC
>JAUHVN010000156.1 GCA_030425055.1 Actinomycetes bacterium
AGGACTCCCTCAACGGACGACCACGCAAAACCCTCGGCTATCTGACACCATCGGAGAAGTTCACGGAACTCGTTGCGACCACCGGTTGAATCCGCCGATCCTGAAGACCGCGTCGGCTTTTTTCGCGGCCGCGGAGCTCGACCGCAAGCTGAAGTAGCCGAGGTGCCCACCGCGGTGCTCGTCGAGTACATCGACGGGCACCGCGACCGGTTCGGGGTCGAGCCGATCTGCCAGGTCCTGCGCGAGAGCGGGCTGCAGATCGCCCCGAGCACCTACTACGCCGCGAAGACCCGTACCCCGTCGGCCAGGGCGGTCAGGGACGCGGAACTGATCGTGGACATCAAGATCGCCCACAGGGCGAATCTCGGCGTCTACGGGGCGCGGAAGATCCATGCCGAGCTGAACCGCAGCGGTGTCCCCGTGGCCCGATGCACGGTGGAACGGCTGATGCGTCAAGAAGGGATTCAAGGTATTCGCCGTGACAAGACCCGCCGCACCACGATCGGGGACGGAGCTGAGACCGAGCGACCCCTCGATCTCGTCGAGCGGCGGTTCGAGGCGACCGCGCCGAATCAGCTCTGGGTCGCGGACCTCACCTACATCCGCACCCACGCCGGCTGGGTCTACGCGGCGTTCGTGATCGACGTGTTCAAACGGCGCGTGGTCGGCTGGCAGACGTCGACGAACATGCGCACCGACCTCGCTCTCGACGCCCTCGACATGGGGCTCTGGCAGCGGCAGCGCACCGGCCAGGACGTCACCGGGCTGATCCATCACTCCGACCGCGGAGTCCAGTATCGAGCGATCCGCTACACCGAACGCCTCGCCGAGGCCGACGCGGTCGCCTCCGTCGGGTCCAAGGGCGACAGTTACGACAACGCTCTCGCTGAGGCGTTCAACTCCCTGTTCAAAGCTGAGTGCATCCGCAACCCCGCAATGCGCCCGAAAGGCGGCTGGGCGTCGATCCGGGACGTCGAGATCGCCGTCGCGGAATACATCGACTGGTTCAACCACCGACGTCTCCACGGCGAGATCGGCATGGTCCCACCCGCCGAAGCCGAGGCCGAGTACTGGGCATCTCAGCCACCGGTCGAATACGCTCGAGAACACGTCCCCGCCGGGGCCGGAACCAACTAACGGAGCCTCCACAAGACTCGGGGCGCTTCATTCAGGACCAGTTAGCTTTGTCGCCGAGTCTGAGCGGGTTTAGGGGGCGGGCGGGGAAGCCCCGCCCGCCCGTGTGGTTAGCAGCAGCCGTCCTCGCAGAACTCGGGCGGGCAAACCGTGGGGTCGCAGCAATCCATGAGCGTGACACCTCCTTTCGCGGGGTTTAGTCCTCGTCCTCTTCATTGAGTTCTTCGAGGACCTCGAACGGTGATTCGACGTCGCCGCGCCATGCCTCGATGCCTTCGCGGATCGCGAGCACGGCGACGATCAGTGCGGCAACGGAGTCGGCCCACATCCAGCCGAACAGGGAGTTCAGCAGGAGGCCGATGAGCACGGTGCCGGAGAGGTAGATGCACAGCAGTAGCTGCTTGGCGTCCGCTTGCACGCTGCGGGAGCCGAGCTCGCGGCCGGTGCGGAACTCGAACCAGGCGAGCACGGGCATCACGATCAGGCTGAGGGTGGCGATGCCGATCCCGAGCGGGCTGTGGTCGACTTCTTCGACGCCCGTCAGCGTCAGGATCGCATCGATGGTCACGTAGGCAGCGAGAGCGAAGAACGCGATACCGATCGCCCGGACGGTGGCCTTCTCCCACCGTTCTGGGTCCTTGCGGGTGAACTGCCAGGCGACCGCGACCGCGGAGAGGACTTCAACGACCGAATCGAGGCCGAAGCCGATCAGCGCGGCTGAGGACGCGAGTGTGCCGGCCCAGATTGCGACGATCGCTTCGATCACGTTGTACGTGATCGTGAAAGCGACGATGAACCGTACCCGGCGGTGCAGCGTGTGCCGGCGTTCGGCGGTGAGCGTGTCGGCGGTCATCGGGTGGCCTCGCAGCAGCCGGGGACAGTGCAGGCCGGATCGACGCACGGGGCGCTCTCATCGACGGCCAGTGTCACGTCGACCAGCGCCGTCAGCGCGCGAGACAGGTGCGGGTCCGCGATCTCGTAGCGGGTCTGCCGCCCTTCCGGCTCCGCAACGACGATGCCGCAATCCCGCAGACACGTGAGGTGGTTGGAGACGTTCGAGCGCGTCAGATCGAGATCGCGCGCAAGCTCAGCCGGGTATGAAGGGCCATCGAGCAGGGTCATGAGTATTCGTGAACGCGTCGGATCGGCCATCGCGCGGCCGAGCCGGTTCATCACGTCGAGACGGGAGGCAATAGTCAGCACAGACTGACTATACAGCACATGCTGAACTAATGGCGGTGCTTGGTAACTCCCAAACCCATGACCCGCGGGCGCCGTGCCCGGCTTCGAACGGTCAGAGCGGTTGGCGGGTGTGTGCGAGTCGGTAGGACTCGGTGCCGGTTTCGATGATGGTGCCGTTGAAGGTGAGCCGGTCCACGATCGCGGCGCACAGGCGCGGGTCGGTGAACGTCTTCGTCCACCCGGAGAAGGACTCGTTCGATGCGATCGCGACGGAGGCCTTCTCTTCGCGTTCAGTGAGGACCTGGAACAGGAGCTCGGCGCCGCGGCGGTCGAGTTCCATGTACCCGAGCTCGTCAATGCAGAGCAAATCGACGCGCCCGTACCTTGCGATGGTGCGGGCGAGCTGCTTTTCGTCGGCGGCTTCGACGAGCTCGTTCACGAGTTTCGTCGCCAACGTGAACTTGACCCGGTACCCCTTTTCGGCGGCCGCGGTGCCGAGCCCAATGAGCAAGTGGCTCTTGCCGGTGCCGGAGTCGCCGATCAGGCAGAGCGGGTCGCCGCGGCGGATCCATTCCCCGGTCGCGAGGGTGTGGATCGTGGCAGGGTTCACGTTCGGGTTCGCGTCGAAATCGAAGTCGCCAAGCCACTTCTGCCGCGGAAACCCGGCCGCCGATACCCGGCGGACGACGGAGCGGCGGTCGCGGTCGGCATGCGGGTCCATTGTTCCCGAGCAGTCTGTAAGGGTGGGGCCGCGGCGCCCGCGTGGGCGACTGACCCCACCGAGCCTGAATCATCCTCGCGGTGCAGCGAACGACTCGTACGGCGGCAACGCTCCGAGGGCACGTTCGTTCGCCTCTCGCCCGCAGCGCGGTCGTCGATCCTCATCCGTGCATTGCGCGGTGGCCGGGGTTCCCGGGCAGAAATGACTGACGACCTCCATGCTCGGGCACCATGGCTACGTGAGCAGCGATGTGGCGCGGGGCGACGGGAGCGTTCTCGAGACGGAGCGTCTTCGGCTTAGGCGCTGGAATGTCTCCGACGCCGTATGGCAGTACCGACTGTGGACCGAACGCGATCCACGAGTACCCGCTCACCGGCGCATCTCCGCCGACGGCCACCCCACCGTTGAGGGACTCGAAGAGCGCATCCGTCGCGAGCAGCCGCCCCACACGCTGGGCCTCCGGCCGTGGTGCGCAACGACTTGGCAGAGGAGGTCGGCTACTGCGGTCTGATTCTCCACTCCTACGGGCAGGAGGGCGAGCCGGAGATTGCGTATGAGTTCCTTCGCGAGCACTGGGGTCAAGGATTTGCGACAGAAGCAGCTCGAGCTGTCATTGCGTGGGCGGAGTCGGCCGGCCTGACCCGCCTATGGGCCACCGTCCGGGAATGGAACACCCCGTCACGAGCCGTGATGCGCAAGCTCGGGTTCATCGAGACCGCGCGAGTCCAGCGGGACGCCCAACACGGCGACTCGCTCTTCTACTTGCTGGACCTCACGCCGATCCCGAAGCGACACACGATGCCCCCGCGCACTCCGAACCGCTGGCCTCAGCCCGAGTGAGAGTCTCCCCCTCGGCGGTGGTTTTCGGTCGTTCTCGGTTAGCCGCTTGAGGACCTTCTCCGGGTCAGCCTCGGGTCTAGTGGCGGGGGCTTCACTTTGCGGGGCTGCGTCGGTCCGCCTCAGTAACCTATGCCCATGGCATCTTTCGCTGAGCGCATGGGGCATCGCGCCACAAGAACCGTGATCCAGACGGATTCGCTCGATGAAGACACCCGCACTGAGTTATGGAATGTGCTCCACATGCTGCAGAACGCGCTCGACCGCGCCGAACGGTCTGGGAGCAAGACTCAAAAGGAACTGGTCAGCGCCCTGTGGCGATGGCAGTTCAAGAATCCCGCCGACGAGGAGCCGCCCGACTACCAGGTGTGGAGGATCGTCAAGGCATCGATCATCCAGGGCGAGTGGTTCGACGTGCTGGACCTTATCGAAGAGATCGTGCGCTACACCCAGAGGTTCGAGGACGTCCACACCGCGAAGGCCGCTTCCGCCGTGGCCGAGGCGATGAACGGGCAGTTCGAGAACTACCTCGTCGGGTTTCGGTTCATCGGCGGCAAGATCAGTCCCCTTGATTCGACTGCCGAAGCCGATGCGGTAGTCACGGCGCAGACCGACGCCGATGCAATCGCTGGCGCTCGGCATGCCCTCGACCGGGCCGTCGAACACCTTGCCGACCGCGAGAATCCTGACTATGCGAATTCGATCAAGGAGTCGATCTCGGCGGTCGAGGCTGTCGTCAAGAAGATCACCGGGGAACACACGCTGGGGGCTGGTTTGAGCAAACTCGAAGCCGCCGGTCTGACCATCCATCCGGCGCTCAAGGGCGCTTGGTCGAAGATGTACGGCTGGACTTCTGATGGCTCGGGCATCCGTCATGGCGACATTGACGCGGCAGACGCCGACCAGGCGCTCGCCAAGTACATGCTCGTCACCTGCTCAGCCTTCGTGTCGTACCTGATCGAGGAAGGCCGCAAGCAAGGCCTGCTCGAGTAGTCGCTACGGATGACCGTGTGGCCACTCAACTACGAGTGTGTCGCGGGGATGGCCGTTGATCGGTTCACCCAAGTCGCGTTCGAAGCCGGGCGGGTTATCGATCGTGCCTGCCAGGTCGTAGACGACGAATACCAGCCGGTTCACGCGTGGGTGGGCGAGATACGTAGTTGAGTCGACGAGGATCTCATCGCGGACCTGGTTGTTGCGACGGCCAGGCTTCGTCACTTTCACCTCGACAGCCGTCTGGACCTCCGGCAGTAGGAAGTCCGGCGTCGTTGATCCACCCGCGACGCTCGGGCCGCGTTCCTCGGGTCGAACATCGTCGTAGATGAGTCGCAGAGCGAACTCGACGGCATCCTGCAAGTCGTACTCGTTCGCCATGCGGAGCGGCTCTTGATCGACTCGCCGGTCGCGCACCAGTGGCTTCAACGAGGCTGGGAGCCTGCGCAGGACGCTGAGGAGGCGGTCGTGTGTCGGGAGCGCGAGGCGCTGGGTACCGGGCCGTACGAACGTAACGGCTGGTGTGCCCGTCGCAGAAGGCGGCGCGGGCGCGGGCGCCCGGACGGGCGGAGGCGTGGGAGAGGGTGTAGGGATGGCGGTGGGAGCCGCCGGGGCAGTCGCCGTCCCCCACGTCAGAAATCCTTGGTCGCTCAGCGTGCCACCGGCTAGAGCCACTGCGGCCTGCGCTCGACGGAGATCGGTTTCGTACGCGGGCAGGTCATAAAAGCCGTTATCGCGGATCGCGTGTATGAGTTGTTCGACTAGAGCGCGAGCCTGGGCTGGGCGTGCTCCGTCGAAGGCGGCACGGACCTTCTTCGACTTGTTGCCGGGGTTCACCGGTACCGCCATGCCAGCGGCGTTGATCGCGTCATCGATCTTCGCGTGCGAGGGACCGCCCATGTCGTTGAAGGTCGATGCAAGCGCACCAATGAGTTCGTTTGGCACGGGGGCGACCGACTCGGTCGCGGGACTGCTCATCCTCAGATGATGGCATGCAGGGGTCGCCCGCCGGCCCGACTACGAAGCCGACAGCGCGAGCGCGTGGCCCCAAGCCCTGCGCCGACCCCCCGACTTCGTGTGCAACAGTCGCGTGCGCGCTTAACAATCTCGCTCAGCACGTGACCGACCCTTGGCCGCAGTTCTGTCTGACCGTGTTGGCGGCGCTGGCCGGTGAGTTGATCGCAGGCCCCCAAGATGGACGCGGCCGTGCCGCACGTAGGCCGATCCCCAATCGGGCAGCGCGCGATCATGGGGCGTGGCGGGCGTGGGTTGGCCCGCAGTCGGAGCCGAGTTGAATGTCTTCGCGCAGCGTCAGGGAGAAGACCCCGAACGCGGCGGTGAATCCGGCGACTTCTAGGACGCACCAATTGAATGTCGGAGGTCCACGTGATGATGACCTGGTTCGACGCACAGCACGACCGAAGTAGAGGAGTACATCATGGCCAAGGGTGACGTGTCGACGTACAACGAAGACGGGCAGTGGAAGAGCAAGGTCGAGGGCAGCTCGCGCGCAGCCCACGTCGGCGGGACGAAGGCTGAGCAGCAGGCGGTCGGGCGTCAGATGGCGCAGGCTCGCGGCGTCGAGCACACTATTCGCAAGATGGACGGAACGATCGGCGCGAAGAACTCGTACGGCAACGATCAGCACCCTCCGAAAGGATGAGCTGTGGCGTGGCTTAAGCTGACGACCACTGCGAAGTCGTCGCATCGAGCGATGCTCCTCAAGGCCTTCCCCCTCGAGGTCAACGATTACGCCGCGAACGCCCAGTGGAGCAAGAATGACTGGGCTCGTGGGCTTGAGGAACGATACCCGCCCGACGGTGACGCGCCCGCGGCCTGGTTGGAGGTCAT
>JAUHVN010000157.1 GCA_030425055.1 Actinomycetes bacterium
TAAGCCCCTGGCCCACGGTCACCCGCGGCATCCTTCGAGAGCGCCTTATGCCCTCCGGCTAGAGATCTTTGACATGGTGGCATACCTCAGGACGCTGTAGGCGGTGGGCCGAGTAAGCCAGACGAGATAGGACAAGCCGGCCCTTCACCGATTGGCGGGTAGCAGCTCGTCCTCGAGAGACTGCAGCAAGTCGCAACACGCACGATCAAGCACCCTCAACGGGCGATGCCCGTAGCGGGATCGCGCTCGCGCATCTCGAACGCTCGGCGTAGCGTCGCATCGTGGACCCGCTCGACGACGCGCAGCAGCCCCGGTGTCCCCAGTGCGGAGCCGTACTCCATAGTGCAAGGAGCGGCTTCGTGTGCCGCGTCTGCGACCTCATCTTCCTGGACACGTTCACAGGCCCGGAGCGCATCGAACCCGCCAAGTGACCCCTGCACCACGGCCAGCCGACTTGTCCACCCAGACGCTCCATTGTGCGGCGCTCCAGGGACATTCTCGGACGCAGGGGGCGGCGCCGTACTGGCGTTTCGGACTGCTCGATAAACTCCTCGCAGGAGGCTCGATGACGGTCGATTCGTCGGCGTGGCGCGCAAACGACGCTGCGACGTTCGAGCTCGCCCGTGAAGCCGTGGGCGAGGTCGTCGCGTTGTTGCTCAGTCTCTCGGGCACCGGAGCGCTCGACACCGAGGCCTCTCTCGATGAGGCGAAGCGATTCCGCCGCGATCTCTTTGAAGCCGGCTTCGATCGAGCGCGCCTGGACGAGTTGCTCACCGATGTCGAGGTGCGAGCGGCGGAGCTCGAAGGTCTGCGCCAATGAGTGACCTCGCCCTGACGGAAGTGGCCGCGAAGCGGATCTTCGACGAGCTCATCGTGCCAGTCGTCTTTCCCGACCACCCGCCCGGCGGGACTCCCGCGATGACGCTCGTCGTGGGTCAGCCGGGTACCGCCGCAGCGCGTGCCGCGAATCAGCTTGCTGACGGACGGGCGGCAGTCCTGAGCGCCGTCGAGTTGCGCGCCTTCCACCCCCGATACCTCGAGCTGTCGCGCGACCGGTCGTACGAGGGCGCGCGCATCCTGCAGGACTCGGCTTCAGTGTGGATGCGGAGCGCGCTCCAGCACGCGAGGACCAACAAGCGGTCCCTGCTCCTCGACGGCACGTTCAGTTCGGCGGACGTTGCTCTAGCTACCACAGGCCTGTTCAGCACCAGCGGGTTCGAGACCGCCGTCACGGTAGTCGCCGCGGCAAGGTCTGAGAGCCTCCTCGCCTTGACATCCAAGTCCCTGCTTGATGCCCGCGCGGGGCGGGCATCTCCCTTCACGGCCCTCGCAGATCACGACAAGCTGTTTCTCGATAGCCGCGCCCTGATCGAGACTCTCGAAGCAACGCCAAGCGTCGACCGCCTCACCCTTATCGATGGTCACGGGACCAAGGTGTTCGAGGCATCACACCTCGACCCGCGCGGCTTCGCCGGCGCCGTCGCCGCGCTCGATGACGCACGCGCGATCAGGCAATCGGCCGCCCGCGCGATGCGATGGCTATCCGAGCTGCGTGCAGCGACCGACTACGCGGTGTCCCTGCAGCAGATTCCAGCCCCGCTCGCCGAGATTCTGGTCCAACTCCACGAGCTCGGACGGGACGAAGTCGTGCCTGGGCTGCGTCTTCCCCGTGATTCCCAAGCGCGCCCGAACGCGGAAGCGGCGCTCGAGAGACAACTCCTTGCCATCCGACAGTCGAGCAAATTCGAGCGTCGTCCCGAGCACCGACACGGCCCGCCGGTCTCAACCCCGGACGTCGATCGCGGCATCTCTCTCTAGCGGACCGGAACAGATGAACCCGCGCCGGTAGGCCGAGTCTCGACCCCGGCGTTCAGCTCACAACAGAGTACGCGGCGGGTGAAGCGCCAAGCCGCGCAGCAGCAACTAGCGTGATCGCCACCAACGTCGCCATCACGGCTGATACTCGAATGGCCGTAGCGAACTGGCCGCGGCCGACCGCAATCGCAAGTCTCGGCAGCATGGCCGCGAATGCCGCACTACACACGCACATCGCTCCCAGCGTCAGCGTTATTGCCAGCTGCTCGTTCATGGGTTCTCCCGCCGAGCCCTCCGGGGCCCTCGGTATCAGCATGCAACCCTCCTCCGACATCGCCGTCTATCGAGCCGGGCGCACGCGCTGTCGACGCCACTTCGCCTTCAACCTCATTCGCCACCATCCCTCCGACAATGGCGAACAAGCGGTCGGGGCCGGCGGAGTACCGGGACCGTGAAGTAGCGGAGCGAGCGCAGAGAGTGAGCATACGTCGCGAAAGCCCGGTGCGCAGTCGGTACCGACTGCTATCCTCTCGAGCTTCGGAGGGTTGGCCGCTCACTCCCCTGCGAGCGCCATCAGCTCCGCAACGAAGGCTTGACGATCGGCCGCCGGGTCGGCGATCACGGCGTTGAATCGCTGCCACCACTCCCCACGCGTTCGGTCGTCCAGCGCTTGGAGCGGCTCCATCGCCCACTCGACGTCTTCTTCGACGACGTAGCCAGGCTCCTCGATTCCCTTCTCCGGGTAGTACGTGAACGCAGCCACCGCGACTCGTGCGAGCGCGGCCTCAACTTCTGATCGGTCGAGCACGGCGGCTCCCTTCGACTGGGTGTTCATAGCGATAGTCCTCCAGATGTCGATGGCGGTGTGGCACGTCGCGCTGGTCTGCGTCGTGTCGTCGGCGAACGCCGGGGCTCGTGCCGCAGTCGGTCGTTGATCTCACGGGCGATGGCGTCCATGCGCGCCGCTTCCGCGGCAGCCGCCTCTCGCTTGCGACGCGCGGCCGCTTCGCGTTCGCTCTCGCGGCGTCGGCTTGCCGTCACGGGTCGGATTGCATCGGAGTCACCGTCGATGCCGGCTGCGAGGCGAGCCCGGGTGCTGGATCGGTGCCACCGGGCGAGCTCGCGGGCGGAGGTCTTCGGCTCGCGCCGGATCGCCTTCACCTCTTCGGGCGTGCGCGCCCGGGCGAAGAACTCGTGAGCGGCGGATGCACTCGCAGCGCGCTCGGTCGCGGCCACACGGTGCAGGCGTCGGGGTGGCAACCCCAACTCGCGGCGCCTCTTCTCTCGTGCACGCCACAAGCGTTGCTTCTCGAGCTGCTTCTCCCGGTTCGCCCAGTAGTACGCGCGGCGGCGCTCGCGCACCTTGTCGCCGTGCTCGGCGTAGTAGCGCTCAGCTGCGGCGCGCTTGATCTCGGGATTGTCTCGGTGCTTGGCTCGGAGCTTCGCGTTCTGTTCGTCCTTGTGCGAGTCACGCCACCGCTTGTTGCGTTGTCTCTTGGCTTCGCGGTAGCCGTCTGGATCTGCCGCGCGCTGCGCCTGGCGCCGTTTGCGCTGATACTCGAGGTTGGCCTGTGGATCTGCTGCGTAGCGCTCACGAGCTTTCACGCGCCGTGCTTCGGCGGCTGCGGCCGACCTGCGGGCCTTTGCGGCACGCCGGCGCTCACGCTCTCGGTTCTCTCTTCGAATCTGCTCGAGGTGAGCGGCACGGAATCGGTCGCGGTACTCCTTCACCTTCTCGGGGTTTCGCGCCTTCCATTGCCGCTTCCGTTCCCGCTCGTCGTCCGCGTGCGTTTGTCGGTATCGCCGATCGACCTCGCGTTTGCGCCGGCGACGCTCTTCATCGTCAAGACGCTTGTCACCGCCGGAGCCGGCCCGGCTGTCGGACACCGTCACCGCCCGCCCTCGTTCGTCAGGCGAGAGATCAGGTCCTTGACGCGGTCGGGTGCGAACCCCGTCCAGTGCACACCTTCGCCTGCCTCGACAACCGGAGCGGTCACATAGCCGAGGTCGTTTGTGACATGAGCGCGAAGCTCGGCATTCGCAGGATCGGAGAGATCGACGCGTTCGAACACGACGCCCGCGGCTTCCATCAGCCGCTCGGTCATGCGGCACTGCATGCACGCCTCGCCACTGGAGTAGACGATGACTCGGATCATGTCGGGATCCTCCATTTGTGTAAGTTCCAACAGGTATTCCCGAGTGAATCACTTTCTGCTACCCTGCACAAGTAGGAAGTGCGAAAGCGCCGTGCGGTTAGACAAACTAGGGAGGTGAAGGTCGACGTGAAGACACTCGAGGGCAAGAAAGTCACGTGGCGCACAGCCACGCAGCCGGTCGGGTCCGCACTGCGCATTACACCCGCATTCGTCGCAACGACGGCGGATGCCGAACTCGGCGTAGAGACATCGGTCACCGCTCGCTACGTCCGCGACGAAGGGCGGTACGTCATCAAGGGGGTCACCAATACCGCGACCCGTGACGACGTGGAGGTCAACTACCCCACCGTCGCGAAGGTCGGGATGCAGGCCATTGTGCAAGCCGCCGCGGTGCGCTGCATCTTCCTCACCCTCGAGGAAGAGAGCGACCCGAAAGCCGTCTGGCTCTCGGTGGATCAGCTGACGACAGCCGAAGGTCGGATCCTGCCGCCGCTCGTGGCTGCCGAGGTGATCAAACGCGGCGGGAGTGCGCTACGTATGGAGGTCGTGGAACTGCTCTACGGCAGCGCAGCTCTAGCTGGACTACCTCCGGCCAAGCGGATCCAGCACGAACTCGGGATCCCTCACCGCACTGCGTCGCAATGGATCATCGACGCACGCAAGGCGGGTCGCCTGGATGGCATGAACTACAACGCCGGCCGCCCTGCAGGTGCTTGAAGAGTCCCCCACGGAGACATCAGACCGCGCTGAGCACCTCGAGTGCTTCTTCTACTCTGAGGCGGAGGCCGCAGATCGGCTCGGCCTCCACCGAACAACCCTGCGGAGCCTCGCGCTCGCAGGGAAGTCACCTGTCGAGGCGATCCACCTGACGGAGCATCGTCGCGTCTACAGACGGATCGACATCCACCGATTGGCAGGGATCGACCAATGATCGAGTCGCGACGAACCAAGGGCGGCAAGACCTACTACCTCGTGCGGGTGAAGTCCGGCCGTGAGCAGGTCGCCACCAAGGCGTTCGATACGAAGCGGGAAGCCGAGACTTGGGAACGCGAGCAGAAGCACATGCTGGAGACGGGGCGACCGCTTGCCCCCAAGCGGACCTTCACCTTCCAGAAGCTGGTCACAGACTTCCTTCGCTCACGAGAACTTGGAAACCCGCACACCTTTGACACGGACCGGAACAATCTCGCGACGCTGCCTCCGGCACTGCTGAGACGCCCCCTCGCGTCGATCCATGCGGCCGACATGCGGGCTCATCTCCTCACGGAGATCCGAAGCGGGAAGAAGCCATCGACGGTCGCCCGCGCGAAGACGACCTTTAGCGCGATGTTCACGTATGCCGACGAGCAGGGGCTGCTCCATCAGCCTCACCCGATCCGCACGATGGTCAAGATCCCCGAATTGTCGGCTGTCGCCCAACGCGCTGTCGGGCCGAAGGACATCCCGACCGCGGTGCAGATGACACGCACGCTCCAGGCGATCCGCGAGCGCCGCGCTCTGATCGCAGACGTCTTCGAGTTCATGTCACTGACCGGTGTGCGGTGGGGTGAGCTGCGGGCAATCCGGGTCGACTGGCTCGCCGAGGTCCCGCTCCCCCAACTCCTGGTGAACCGCTCACATTCGGATCGATACGCCGAGAAGGATCCCAAGTCATGGCGCGGGACCCGGCAGATTCCGCTCTCGCCGCGTGCGCTGGCGATCATGATTCAGCACTCCGAGGGGAAGGCTCCCGACGCCTACCTCTTCACCAACGAGTCAGGCGGGCAGCTCTCCGTCGGAGTCGTCAGGAAGTTCCCGCTGGGGTTCCGGCGTCATGCGCTCCGGCACTACGCAGCCTCGACCTGGCTGCGGCTTGGAACCCCGGTGAACGAGGTTGCCGAATACCTCGGCGACGATCCTCGCACCGTGCTGGCCGTGTACGCGCATGTGTTGGGCGAGGAGCAGAGGCGTGCACATCTGCGTCGGATCGCCGATGCAGAGGCCGCAGAAACCGACGGGGGTCACCTGGGGGTCACTTGGCGCGAAAATTCGCCCCATGGCTGATCGAGCCACTCTCATCCGAAACGCGAAAACCCCTGACTGACCAGGGGTTTTTCCGCGGAGACGGAGGGATTTGAACCCTCGGTCCCCGTGAGGGGACTCCACCTTAGCAGGGTGGTGCACTAGGCCTGACTATGCGACGTCTCCAAGCATCCGACGGCCGAGACCGCGCGAACGCACCCGGCCATCATAACCCGGACGTACCGGCGCCGTAGAACCGGGCCGTCCCCCCAAGCGCGGCAATATACGACCCTTCCCGGGCCGCCCGCAACCCCGGTGCCGCACCGCGCCGACGTCTCTACGGTCGGACCATGACCGAGACACCTGACCGTCGCGAGACCACCCCCACTCGCCGCACCGATCCCGCCCTCGACGACCGCCACGAGCCTCTCCGCCGCGACTCAGCCGATACCTCAGCGCGACCCGTTGCGCACGACCGCACCGAGGATGTGCCCCCTGCCGGAGCCGTCGCCCCACGCGATGTCGCGGCCCGCGAGCGTGAACGCTTCGGCGGTATGAAGTTCGGTTCAGCGTTCTTCGGCTGGCTCGCGGCCGTCGGGTTCGTCGCCTTGCTCAGTGCCTTCGTCGCGGCCATCGGCGGAGCCCTCGGCTACGTCTCGCCGCAGGCCGTGGACGACGCCTCCGCAGCAGCCGCCGACAACCCGCTCGCGCTGACGATCATCGGC
>JAUHVN010000158.1 GCA_030425055.1 Actinomycetes bacterium
AGCGGCGATCGCACGATAGATCTCGACCTGCCCGCGCTGCCCGCTGTCGCCGGCCCGTACCAGGACTGTCCGCGGTGGGGCGCCGACGGCTCGCCCACCTGGAACGCCGACTGGCGGGTCGTGGCGTTCCCGGCCGATGGACGCGCCGACGTGCTCGCCCCCGACGCCGTGACGGCCTCGGCGCCGCTCGCCGACACCGGGCCTCTCACCGACGGACGGTTCGACGCGACCGTGGCGCTTCGACGCGATCCGGATGCCGCGTCGTCGGCCTGGATCGATCTCGTCTTCGACGAACCCGTCGAAGTCGGCGCGGTCACGGTCGGCCTGCCCGGCCCCAGCGGCTTCGGCGCCGCGCCGGCCCCGTCGGCCGAGCTCCTCGCCGGACCGCGCGACGGCGACCTCCGCGAGATCGCTCGGCTGCCGGCGAGCGCGGTTCCGGTGCGCAGCGCGACCTTCGCGCCGGTCACGGCCCAGCGGTTCCGGCTGGCGCTGTCGGGACGGGCCGCCGCCGAGGCGATCCCTCCCGTGGCCGACGGAGTGCGTCTGCCGCCGGTGCTGCGCCGCGTCGACGCGTTCCACGTCTCGGAGTTCGCCGTGCGCGGCGGCGGACGCGTGCATCGGGCCGAGGAGAAGGCGGGGTTCGCGGTCGTCGACGACTACTACGCCATCGACTCCGCACCCGCCGCCGAGCAGGCATCCGCCGATCCCGCCGCCGTCGTCGACCTGACCGATCACGTGCGCGACGGCCGCCTCACGTGGGACGCACCGCCCGGCCGCTGGCGGGTGCTGCGGCTCGGGGCGTCGCTGACCGGACAGACCAACGGTCCGGCTCCGGCCGACTCGACGGGCCTCGAGGTCGACAAGCTCGACGGCGCCCGCGTCCGGGCGTACCTCGACCGGCATCTCGAGCGCTTCGGCGGCGGGGCGCAGCGCCGGCGCGATGGCCGCGCACCGTTCGCGGCGCTGCTCAGCGACAGCATCGAAGCCGGTCAGCAGAACTGGACGGATGCCGTGGCCGAGCGGTTCGCGGAGCAACGCGGCTACAACCCCGCACCGTGGCTTCCGGCGCTCGCCGGCTACGCGGTCGGCCGGGGCGGGGCATCCGATCGGTTCCTCTACGACTACCGACGCACGATCGCCGACCTGCTCGCCCGCGAGTACTACGGCACGCTCGCGGCCGAGGCCCATGCCCGAGGGATGCCGTACTACGCGGAGGCGCTCGAAGACCGTCGGCCGCAGCTCGGCGACGACCTCGCGATGCGCGCGCACGCCGACGTGCCGATGGGGGCGATGTGGACCTTCGATCCCGCAGCGGGACCCCGGCCGACGTATGTCGCCGACCTCGAGGGTGCGGCATCCGTCGCGCACGTCCATGGCAAGCGCTGGACCGGAAGTGAGGCGTTCACCTCGTTCGACGCCCCCTGGTCGTGGACTCCACGCACCCTCAAGCACATCGCCGATCTGCAGCTCGCGCTCGGCGTGACGCGCTTCTGCATCCACACGTCGCCCCACCAGCCGCTCGCGGCAGAGCCGCCGGGCATCGCGCTCGCGCCGTTCCTCGGGCAGGCGTTCACGGTCAACGAGACCTGGGAGTCGATGGCACGACCGTGGATCGACTACCTCGCCCGGTGCTGCGCCGTCCTCAGCGCCGGAGAGCCCGTCGTCGACGTCGCGATCTTCGTGGGCGAGGAGGCTCCCGTCACGGGGCTCTTCGGCGAGCGCGTCGACGCGATCCCCGACGGCATCTCCGTGGACTACGTCGGGCCCGACGCGCTCGCGCGGATCCTCCGCGTCGAAGACGGGTCTCTCGTCTCGGACGGCGCGAGTTATCGACTCATCCACCTGGGCGGATCGTCGAGCCGCATGACGATCGGGGCGCTCGTCGCGCTCGAGCGCCTGCTCGATGCCGGTGCCGTGGTCTCGGGCGCGCGTCCGACCTCGTCACCGTCGCTCGCCGACGACCTGGCCGAGTTCATGCGGGTCTGCGACCGGATCTGGGGCCCGGGACGCGTGATCGAGAGCGACCTGCGGTCCGCGCTGACGCGGCTCGGAGTGGAACCGCGCGTTCGCGTGTCCGGCGCCTCGGTGCGGACCGTCTCCCGCCTCGTCGAGGGCGACCTGGTGACGTTCATCGCCAACCCGACCGGTGACGAGGTGAGCGTCACGATCCGTCCGTCCGATCCAGTGGCGCTGCACGCGTGGGACCCCGTGCGCGTGCGTCGCGTGCCGCTTCCGCGCACGGCGGAGGGGTTCCGCGTGAGGCTGGGGCCGTTCGAGTCGCTCTTCGCGGTGCCCGGTTCCGCCCCGCCCGCCGGGGCGACCGACGACGAGGTCGAACTGACGGGCACGTGGACGGCGACCGTCGACGGCGCCGACATCACCAGCACTCCCGATCCCGAGCTGTGGACGGATCGCGGCGCAGGCGGGTTCTCGGGCGTCGCCGCCTACCGGCACACCTTCGCGCTGGATGAGGTTCCCGACGACACGACCTTCCTGCTCGAGCTTCCTGTGGTGCGCGACATCGCCCGCGTTCTCGTCAACGGGCACGACTGCGGTGTGGTGTGGACGGCACCGTTCGTGTGCGACGTCTCGCACGCCCTCCGGCCGGGGAGCAACGATCTGGAGGTCCGGGTGGGCACCCCGTGGCGCAATCGGCTGATCGCCGAGGCGGGCGGTCCGAGCGGCGCCGTCTTCGCCCCGATGACCGACGTGTTCGAGTCGACGGCCACGCCGATCCCCGCCGGGCTCGCCGGTCGATGCCGCATCCTCGCGCTTCGCTGAGGGGCCCCTCGGGGGATCAGCGACCGTATTGGCGCATATAAGCGACCGTTATGTCGAAATGGTGCAAATGGTGTCAGGCTTGAGATGCGGCCCGAGCCGCAGTCAGCTGCACCGCTGACGACGATGACGTCACGAAAGGTTCGACATGTCACAGCATTCCACCAGCCGGCACCTCCGCTGGTCGCTCCTGGCAATCCCCGCGGCCGGCGCACTGATCCTCTCCGGATGCTCCGGGTCAGGCGACAACGGCGGCGGCGGTAGCACCACCGACCCGACCGCCACCGGCTTCTCGATCATGGTCGCCCAGGCCAACGACGCCGACGACTACTACGCCCAGCTCGCTGCGCAGTACTCCGACGAGACCGGTGTTCCGATCGAGGTGATCCCCTACCCCTCCGACGCCTACAACACGCAGGTCACCACGCAGCTGCAGGCCGGCAACGCCGCCGACATGATGATCCTCGCACCCGGCACCGGGCAGCCGATCTCGGTCGTCACCCTCGCGGAGGCCGGCTTCCTGGAGCCCCTCGACGCCGCCTCGGCCGGTGTGAACCCGGCCGGCAGCGAGGCCGAGTTCCAGGTCGACGGTGAGACCTACGCACAGGCCACGGCGCTGACGCCCGTCGGCATGGTCTTCAACGTCACGGCCGCCGACGAGGTGGGCATCGAGTACCCGGCGACCTACGAGGACCTGCTCGCCGACTGCGCGACCGCGCGCGACGGCGGCAAGTCGTTCACCGTCCTCGCCGGCGGCATCCCCTTCAACACCGGCCTGTTCTCGATGCTGATCTCGGCGACGCGCGTGTACGCCGAGACGCCCGACTGGAACGCGCAGCGCGCGGCGGGTGACGTCACCTTCGCCGACAGCGGCTGGCGCGACGTGCTCGAGGACGTCGTCGAGATGAGCGACGCCGGCTGCTTCCAGGACGGCGCCGAGGGCGGCACGTTCGACAACATCACCCAGGGCATGGGCGGTGGCACGTCGCTCACCGCAGCCGTCCCCGGCAGCGCTGCGGCCTCCATCAGCGGCGCGACCGGTGCCGAGCTGAACGTGCAGGCGTTCCCGCCCGCGGGTGGTCAAAAGGCCTTCACGATCACCGGCGCGAACTACGCGTGGGCGATCAACGCCTCCTCCGAGGAGGACGTGAAGACGTCGGCGCAGGCGTTCCTCGACTGGGCCGCACAGCCCGAGAACGCGACGACCTACGCCGAGCTCTCCGGCGCCGTGCCGATCTCCGGCATCGTGGCCGACGAACTGCTCCCGGAGTACGCACCGATCGGTGGCCTGCTCTCGGAGGGCGAGTACACGGGCCTGCCCAACGCCACCTGGCCGAACCCTGCGGTCTACGACGCCCTCGGCGTCGGCGTGCAGGGGCTCCTGACCGGCCAGAAGACGGTGGACCAGGTGCTCGATGAGATGGACGCCGCCTGGGGCTGAGCCGGCACCGTCCATCAGCCGCAGCCCGGAGCCTCGCGCTCCGGGCTGCGGCCTTTTCCCTGAGACCTCCGCAGGAGCGACAATGACCAGCGCACGCGTGATCGACCTCGTGTCGCGGATGACGCCCGACGAGAAGCTCGGGCAGCTGCAGATCATCTTCCGACCCCGGCCGGACGACGCCGCCGCCCTCGTGCGGCGCGGTCTCGGTGCGGTGTTCTGGCCCCGCTCCTCCGCCGCCACAAACGCCCTCCAGCGCGTCGCCGTCGAGGAGACCCGGCTCGGCATCCCACTGCTCGTCGGCCTCGACGTCGTGCACGGGCAGCGCACGATCGCACCGGTCCCGCTCGCGCAGGCGGCCACGTTCGACCCGCCGCTCGTCGAGGCCCTCGCCGCCCTCGCGGCCGCCGAGGCCCGGTCGGGCGGTGCGACGATGACGTTCTCGCCGATGGTCGACGTCTCGAGGGATCCGCGCTGGGGCCGGGTCGTCGAGGGCTTCGGCGAGGACGTGCACCTCACCGCGACGATGGGTCGCGCCATGGTGCGCGGTTACCAGGGCGACGACCTCAGCGCGCCGGGCGCGATCGCGGCGACCGTCAAGCACTTCGTGGCGTACGGCCAGCCCGAGGGCGGGCGCGACTACAACGCGGTGGATGCTTCGCCCCACCGGCTGCGCAACGTGCACCTCGAGTCGTTCCGGGCGGCGGTCGACGCCGGCGCGGCCGCGGTGATGGCGTCGTTCAACACGGTCGCCGGCGTGCCGATGCACGCCAACCACACGCTGCTCACCGGCGTCCTCAAGGAGGAGTGGGGCTTCGCGGGCGTCGTGGTCGGCGACGCCGACGGCGTGCGCAACCTGCTCCCCCACCGCGTGGCCGCGGACCTCGCCGATGCCGTGCGACTCGCCTACGACGCCGGGCTCGACATCGAGATGGGCGGCGCGCCGTGGGACCTCGATCCGGCCGACCTCGCCGTGATCGATCCCGCCCGCCTGGACGACGCCGTCGCACGGGTGCTCTCGCTGAAGGAGGCGCTCGGCGTCTTCGACACCCCGTACGTCGACGAACATGCCGAGATCACGACCCCGGATGCCGCATCCCGAGCGCTCGCCCGCCGGGCTGCCGCGCGGGCGACCGTGCTGCTGCGCAACGACGGCACGCTGCCGCTGAAGGCACCGCGGCACCTCCTGCTCACGGGTCCCTACGCCGAGTCGACGGATCATCTCGGCGCGTGGACGCAGTCGTTCGGGGCGCCTGCCGGCAGCATCGCCGACGCGCTGCGCGAGCGACTTCCGCAGACCGAGGTGAGGGTCGCGGGCGGGACCGGCTTCTTCGACGGGTCCGACGATGACATCTCCGCCGCACGCGCGGCGGCGCAGGAATGCGACGTGGTCGTGGTGTGCGTCGGCGAGCCGAGCACGCTGACGGGCGAGGCGGCGTCGCGCAGCGACCTTCGCCTGCCCGGCCGCCAGGAGGACCTTATCCGCGCGGTCGCGGGCACCGGCATCCCGATCGTCGTGGTGCTCGAGAACGGGCGTCCGCTCGTGGTCGCCGACTGGATCGACGACGTCTCGGCGGTGCTCGAGGCGTGGCAGGCGGCCGCGGCGATCGTCGACGTGCTGCTCGGCGCCGTCAACCCCGCCGGGCGTCTGCCGATGTCGTTCCCCCGGTCGGTCGGGCAGGTGCCGATCGACTACGCGCACGAGACGACGGGGCGTCCGGCGACGGTGCGCGGCAGTCTCGCCGCCGAGTCTCAGGACATCGGTCTGCACGGCCCCGACAACGTACAGGAGAAGTTCACCTCCAAGTACCTCGACCTCGACCTCGGGCCGCAGTTCGCCTTCGGGCACGGTACGGGCTACGCGACGTTCGCGCACGCGGCGCCGCAGCTCTCGCGACCGACGATCACGCTCGGCGAGCTCGAGGCCGGTGGCACGCTGACCGTGTCGGTCGAGGTCGCCAACACCGCCGAGCGCGCGGGCGACGAGGTCGTGCAGGTGTACGTCGAAGACCTCGTCGCGAGCATCGCACCCCCGGTGCGGCGCCTGGTCGCGTTCGACCGGCGCACCCTCGATCCCGATGAGACGCACCGGTTCTCGTTCGCCCTCGGCCGCGAGCAGCTCGGCTTCTGGCTCACGGATGCCGCGACCGCGCGCTTCGTCGTCGAGCCCGGCGTCTTCCGCCTGCACGTCGGCAGCACGCTCGAGAGCACGCAGGCGGTCGAGCTCGTCGTGGAGTGACGTCGCTCGGCCCGACGCCGCTCAGCCGAGCGGCCGGTAGCGCACCTCGCGGAAGCGGGCGGCGCCCTCACCCGTCGCGTAGAGCGCGGGGCGCAGACTGAGCAGATCGCCCATCGTGTTGGCGTGATAGCCGCTGGTCTCGTACCGCACGCCGTGGCGCGTCCACTCGCCGCCAGGTACGCGATACCACCCGGTCACGATGTGTCGGTCGTTGCGCAGCCGCAGCTCGATCGCGTCGG
>JAUHVN010000159.1 GCA_030425055.1 Actinomycetes bacterium
GCCCGGTGTGATTGCAGGGTTCCAGCGTGACGATCGCGGTCGCCCCGCGTACGGCGTCGGCGGGCGCCTTCGACAGCGCATCGACCTCGGCGTGCGCGGTGCCCGCGCCGTGGTGCCAGCCTTCGGCGATCACGTCGCCTGCGGGGGAGAGCAGGATCGCGCCCACCTGCGGGTTCACTCCGCGGGGGCCACGGCGCGCGAGCTCGAGGGCGTGCCTCATGGCCGCCTTCTCGCGTTCGCCGTTCATCCGAGTCCTCCGTCGAGGCTCCGGGGAATGCGGTCGCGGCGACACGCAGGTGTCGCCCCGTGCTGCCTCCCATCCGGACTCGCGCTGGTCGCCCAGCACATCACCGTCGGTCCCGGAATTCCACCGGATCGGCTTCGGCGGCATCCGGATCGGATGGAGCGCCTCGGCTCGCGGACTGTCACCGCCGGTTCGGATTCTCACCGACCCCGGAGCACGTCAATGCTCAGAGTCTAGCCAACGCGACCGCGATCGATTCATTCCCGTGGATGGACGCCCGGGTCGGCGGTGCGACGTACGCTGGTGACAGGGGGAAGTGGCATGACCGAGCAGACGACCGGATCGGGTTTCGCCGAGCTGGCCGAGAGGCCCTACGCCGACGTGCTGATCATCGGCGGGGGGATCAACGGACTCGCCGTGATGCGCGACCTCGCGATGCAGGGCATCGACGTCGCGCTCGCCGAGCGCAGCGACTTCGTCAGCGGCGCGTCGGCGGCATCGTCGCACATGATCCACGGCGGCATCCGCTACCTCGAGAACGGCGAGTTCCGCCTCGTGCACGAGGCCGTCACCGAGCGGAACGGGCTGCTGAAGATCGCGCCGCACTACGTGCGGCCGCTGCCGACGACCATCCCGATCCACTCGACGTTCTCGGGCCTGCTGGGTGCGCCGCTGCGCTTCCTGCGCCACGGCCGCGGTCGGCCCGCCGAGCGCGGCGCGATCCTGATCAAGATCGGCCTCGTCATCTACGACTCGTTCTCGCGCGGCGGCGGACGCGTGCCCCGCCATGAGTTCCACGGCCGTCGCCGCTCGCTGCGCGATCTGCCCGAGCTCAATCCGACGGTCAAGTACACCGCGACGTATTGGGATGCCTCGCTGCACGACCCCGAGCGCCTCGCGATCGACGTGCTGCGCGACGCACGCGCTGCGGGTGCCCGCGCCGCGAACCACACAGCGGCGGTCGGCGTCGAGTCCGGTCGCGTCGTGCTGCGCGAGGGGGAGACCGGCGAAGAGGTGCGCTTCGCCGCCTCGGTCGTCGTGAACGCGACGGGCCCCTGGACCGATCTCACCAACCTCGCGCTCGGCGACCCGACGCGGTACATGGGCGGCACCAAGGGCTCGCACATCGTGCTCGACCACCCCGAGCTGCTGGCGGCGACCGGGGGGCGCGAGCTGTTCTTCGAGCACCGCGACGGCCGGATCGTGCTGATCTACCCGCTCAAGGGTCGCGTGCTCGTGGGCACGACCGACCTCGAGCACGACATGGTCGACCCCATCGTATGCACCGAGGCCGAGGTCGACTACTTCATCGACCTCATCGGGCAGGTGCTGCCCGACATCGTGGTCGACCGGAAGCGCATCGTGTACCGGTTCGCGGGCGTGCGCCCGCTGCCCGGGCACGGTGACACCGCGCCCGGCTTCGTCTCGCGCGACTACCGCATCGAGCAGGAGCCCCTCGTCGGCGGCGATGCGACCGTGCTCAGCCTCGTGGGCGGCAAGTGGACGACGTTCCGCGCGTCCGCCGAGCGCGTCACCGACCGTGTGCTGTCATTGCTGGCCACCCCCCGCCGCCACACCACGCGAGGCATCCCGATCGGGGGCGGCGCGGGGTTCCCGACCACCGAGCGCTCGCGCTCGCACTGGGTCTCGTCGCACGCCGAGGGCATCGGCATCGCCCGCGCGGCGGTGCTGCTCGACCGCTACGGCACGGTGGCCGCGCACGTCATCGACGCCATCACCGCGGCCGGCGCCGACCGGCCGCTGCGCACGCTGCCGGCGTACTCGGTCGAAGAGCTGCGCCACATCGCGGCCACCGAGCAGGTGGTGCACCTCGATGACCTGCTGCAGCGCCGCTCGAGCATCGCATTCACCGGCGGCGTGTCCGACGAGTCCGCTCGCGAGGTGGCCGAGGCGATCGCGCCCGTGCTCGGCTGGGACGCCGATCGCGTCGCCGCCGAGGTGGTGCGGGCGCTCGACCGGGTGCACGCCGCGGATCCGACGTGGCAGCGCGCGGCCGCTATTTGAGCAGCCGCGACAGTCGGCGGTCGGCCAGGATCTTGCCGCCGGTCTGACACGTCGCGCAGTATTCGAGCGAGTTGTCGGCGAAGAAGACGCTGCGCACCTCGTCGCCGCACACGGGGCACGCCTCGCCGCGGCGGCCGTGCACCTGCATCCCGCGTCGCTTGGCGTCCTTGAGGTCGGCGGGCGGCTTGCCGGATGCCTCGGTGAGCGCCTCGGCGAGCACATCGGCCATCGCGGTGTACAGGCGGTCGATCTCGTCGTCGCCGAGACTCGCCGCCAGCGCGTAGGGCGACATCTTCGCGGCGTGCAGGATCTCGTCGCTGTACGCGTTGCCGACGCCGGCGATCGTGGCCTGATCGCGCAGCACGCCCTTGATCTGCGTGCGGCGGCCCGCCAGCAACTGCGCAAGGGTGTCGCGGTCGAAGCCCTCGTCGAGCGGGTCGGGTCCGAGCCGGGCGATGCCCGGGACCTCGGCGGGGTCGCGCACGACGTACACGGCGAGGGATTTCTTCGTGCCCGCCTCGGTGAGGTCGAACCCCGAGCCGTCCGACAGCGCGACGCGCAGGGCGATCGGCGTGCGACCGGGCTTGATGAGCGTCGCCGGCAGCGCGTCGTACCAGCGCAGCCAGCCGGCCTTGGCCAGGTGGAAGACGAGATGCGGCCCGTCGGTGACCAGGTCGATGAATTTCCCGGCGCGTTCGGCGCCGCCGATCGTGCGGCCGACCAGGTCGGTCACGGGCGGGTCGTAGGTCTTCAGCGCCGCGATGTTCGCGACCGTGACCCGCGTGATCTCCAGGCCGTCGGCGCGGTCTCGCAGGAACTCGACGAGTCCCTGCACCTCCGGCATCTCGGGCATGCGCCCATCCTCGCACGCGCTCAGTCGGCGAGGACCGCCCAATCCTGCGGCATCCGCTCGTCGTCGTCGAGGATCGCCGCGACCCAGCCGTCGCGCTGCGTACCGCGATCGGGCAGGGCGGCGCGCAGCGTGCCCTCGAAGCGGAACCCGGCGCGGGCCGCGGCGGCGGCCGACGCCCGATTGCCGGCGATCGCGCGCCACTGCAGGCGCCGCAGCCCCAGACCACCGGGCGAGAGGGCGTACGACGCGATCGCGGTGATCGCCTCGCCGAGCAGGCCGCGTCGCCGCATGCCCGGCGCCATCCAGTAGCCGATCTCGCCGATCGGCGCCTTCTCGGTCAGGCCGAACACCGACGCGACGCCCGCGAGCACGCCGTCGGCGCGCAGCGCCCACGTGACCTCGGTGCCCTCGTCCCAGTTCTTGGCGACGCGCGTGATGAACTCCTCGGCGTGCGTGCGCTCGTACGGGGCGGGGATCGTCGTGTACTTCTGGATCTCGGGGTCCTGGCAGGCCGCGAAGATCGCGTCGATGTCGTCGGCGCCGGGGATCGAGAGCTCGAGGCGCTCGGTGCGGAGGATGACGGGAAGCATCCGGTCACTCTAGCCGCCGCTGGGCGCGGCGCTTCGTCTCGCTGCGCTCGCTCAGCGACCGAGACGAAGGGGCCTCACACGCGGCGGAGCAGACCGACCTTGTCGTACACGTCGGCGAGCGTCGCGTCGGCGACCTCGGCGGCCTTGGCGGCGTTGACGGCGAGCACGCGGTCGAGCTCGGCGGGATCGTCGAGCATCTCGAGGGCGCGGGCGCGCACCGGCCCGAACTCCTCGGTCACGACCTCGGCGAGGGCCTTCTTGAAGTCGCCGTAGCCGCGACCGGCGAACTCGTCTTCGATCGCCGGGATCTGGCGGCCGGTCAGGGCTGCGAAGATCACCAGCAGGTTCGAGACACCGGGCTTGTTCTCGCGGTCGTAGCGCACCGTGCCGTCGCTGTCGGTCACGGCGCGCATGATCTTCTTCGCCGACACCGCCGGGTCGTCGAGCAGCCACAGCACACCGGCATCCGACTCGGCCGACTTCGACATCTTCGCGGTCGGATTCTGCAGGTCGTAGATGCGCGCGGTGTCCTGCTGGATCACCGGCATCGGCACCTGGAAGGTCGTGCCGAAGCGCGCGTTGAAGCGCTCGGCGAGGTCGCGCGTGAGCTCGACGTGCTGCTTCTGGTCGTCGCCGACCGGCACGATGTCGGTCTGGTACAGCAGGATGTCGGCGGCCATGAGCACCGGGTAGGTGAACAGGCCGACCGAGGTCGCGTCGCTGCCGTAGCGCTGTGACTTGTCCTTGAACTGCGTCATGCGGCCGGCCTCGCCGAACCCGGTGACGGTCGACAGCACCCACGCGAGCTCGGCGTGCGCGGGTACGTGCGACTGCACGTACAGCGTCGACTTCGACGGCTCGATGCCGGCGGCGATGTACTGCGCCGCGGTGCGGCGGGTCTTTTCGCGCAGCTCGGCGGGATCGTTTGGCTGCGTCAGGGCGTGCAGGTCGACCACCGAGAAGAACGCCTCGTACGACTGCTGCAGCTCGCGCCACTGCATGAGCGCCCCGATGTAGTTGCCGACCTGGAGCGAGTCGGCCGAGGGCTGCATTCCGGAGTAGAGGCGGGGCTTGTTCACCCGCCAATCCTACGGGCGGGCGGTGGGGCGGGATGCCGCATCCGCTGTCGCGCGCGCTCGGCGCCTTCCGCCGGGGCGGAAGAATCTCTGCCCCCGTCGCGGCGGGGCTCGTCCCTAGACTCGGGAACGACCGATCGAGTCCTCCGGCGACGGAGCCGGGGAATCGGGGTCAGCGTCCGCCTCCGGCGGTTCCTCCCACGCCGTGCTTCGGTTCGTCGTCCCTCCGCGGAGGCTCTCCCGCGCGAAAGAGGAGGACGACATGCCGAACATCCGCTGGTTCGAGGAGCTGGGGCTCGACGACATCGATCAGGTGGGCGGCAAGAACGCCTCACTGGGCGAGATGGTCGCGAACCTCTCGCACCTCGGTGTGAGCGTGCCGGGCGGTTTCGCGACGACCGCCGACGCGTACCGCGAGTTCCTCGCCGAGGGCGGTCTCTACGACCGCATCCGAGAGGCCGCGCAGTCGATCGACGTCGGCGACGTGAGCCAGCTCGCGCGCGCCGGCGCGCAGATCCGAGGCTGGATCGAGGAGCAGCCCTTCCCGGCCGCCTTCGAGGCGGACTTCCGCGAGGCCTATGCGACGCTCGTCGCGAACGATCCCGATCCGGATGCCGTGACGTGGGCGGTGCGCTCGAGCGCGACCGCCGAGGATCTGCCGGATGCCTCGTTCGCCGGCCAGCAGGAGACCTTCCTGAACATCCACGGCATCGACCACATCCTCGCGGCGGTGCGCGCGGTGTTCGCGTCGCTCTACAACGACCGCGCGATCGCGTATCGCGTCCACCAGGGCTTCGCCCACCACGAGGTCGCCCTGTCGGCCGGCATCCAGCGCATGGTGCGCTCGGACGTCGGCTCGTCGGGCGTGATGTTCACCGTCGACACCGAGTCGGGCTTCACCAACACCGTGCTCGTCACCTCGTCGTGGGGCCTCGGCGAGGCCGTGGTGCAGGGCGCCGTGAGCCCCGACGAGTTCAGCGTCTACAAGACCGCGCTGCGCGAGGGGCGGCCCGCGATCTCGCGCCGCCAGCTCGGCGACAAGGCGATCAAGATGGTCTACGCCGAGGGTCGCAGCGTCGGCACGAGCACGGTGTTCACCGACGTGGCCGACGAGGACCGGCTCGTGCTGAGCCTCGACGACGACGATGTCACCGAGCTCGCGCGGCAGGCGCTGGTCATCGAGGACCACTACGGGCGTCCGATGGACATCGAGTGGGGCAAGGACGGCATCGACGGGCGGCTCTACATCCTGCAGGCGCGCCCCGAGACGGTGGTCTCGCGCCAGGAGGCGGGCGTGGTCAGCCGGTGGGTGCTCGGCGACCGCGGCCGCGTCATCACGCACGGCAGTGCGATCGGCAACCGGATCGGCGCCGGGCCCGCGCGCATCATCCGCTCCATCGACGAGATGGGGCAGTTCCGCCAGGGCGAGGTGCTCGTCGCCGACATGACCGATCCCGACTGGGAGCCGATCATGAAGAGCGCGTCGGCGATCGTGACCGCGCGCGGGGGTCGCACGTGCCACGCCGCCATCATCGCCCGCGAGCTCGGCGTGCCCGCCGTCGTCGGCACCGGTGACGCGCTCGAGGTGATCGGCGAGGGCGAGGCGATCACGGTGTCGTGCGCCGAGGGCGATGCCGGATTCGTCTACGACGGTCTGCTCGAGTTCCACGAGGAGCGCGCCGAGCTCGCGGACATGCCCGAAATCCCGACGAAGATCATGATGAACGTCGGCACGCCGTCGCAGGCGTTCTCGTTCGCTCAGCTGCCCAACCACGGCGTCGGGCTCGCGCGCCTGGAGTTCATCATCAACCGCCAGGTGGGCATCCACCCGCGCGCGCTGCTGGAGTACGACACGATCCCGGACGAGCTGCGTGCCGAGATCGCCCCGAGGATCGCCGCGTACCCG
>JAUHVN010000160.1 GCA_030425055.1 Actinomycetes bacterium
GCGGGGTCGTGGGCGAGCACGTCGACGACCTCTGCGACGGCGGGGCGTACCTGTCTCACGATCTGCAGGCGCTCGAGCCGCACCGACCGGCGCTGACATACATGGCCCGACACAGCATGTGGGAGTGCATGGCATGGGGGCTCGGCACGAGAGCCACCGCCCCCACCCCACACGAAGCCGTCTACGCCCTTGCGACGAAGATCGGGCGCAACATGGAGTCCAACCAATGACCACCACCGACCACATTATCCGACGATCCCGCCACAGCTGGCGCGTCTACCTCGTCGCCCTGTGGATGCGAGTCCGACACGCGCGACGCATCACGGCACACCGGACGGGGTACCGGCTGCACGTCGGACCGTGCAACGCGTGGGGCTCGACCCGATACCGTGCCTGCCTGTCGTGGGCTGCGGTGATGGTGCGGAGGTGGGGGCGATGATCCGCAACCTATGGGCGTTCCTCGTCGGGGATTGGCATCGGTCGGATATCAGGCGCACCCTGTGGTGGGCTTCGGCTGTGACGGCGTTCTGTCTTGCGTCGATGGCGGTTGCCGTGTCCGCATCTGGCTGGCTTGATCTCGGGCCGGGCGCGTCTGATCTCGAAATCGTTGCGGCTTCCATGTTCGTCGGCGTGACCCTGTGCGCGGTGGCATGCTTCGCGCGCTACATTGTGTGGGACTGCTGGCTTGCGCCCGAGATCGAGCACTCCGCACGACAGGGCCAGCAAATCATCCGCACCCGCGAGCAATCCCGCCGCGAGCGCGGTCAACTGTCCGTCCGGGATCAGGGCGGCGAATTGAGTGAGGTGGAGTGATGGCACACGGAAAGGCATTGGAACTGCGCGGCATTCGGTCGCGCGTGGCGCGGTCGTACTGGACGAAGCGGCACATGGGGCATGACGACCATGGGCGGCCGACGTTCGAGACGCGGCAGAGCGCGCGCCACAGTGAGATCAAGGGTAGCACGTCTGCGAGCCGTATGGAGTCGGTGATGTTCGAGCCTGGCGACCCTCCGTACTGGCTTGACCCTCGCCCGTGCGCCGACCTGTTCGGCCACCCCTCCCCGAAGTCCCGCGCGCGGCTGCGGTACGAGGCTCGGCGGCACTACTACGGGCGACGCGACCACCGCCGTTGACATCCAGCCCCACGCCGCTACTCTGACACCATCCACGCCGCTCCACCGGCGCCCGTCGCCCTCCCGCCGTCTGGCGCCCCTCGCAACAGTCGGGCGGTGGGAGTGGTGACACCATGACGACGCTCGCCGAACAGATCCGCGCCATGCCCGACGATGCCCGCGAGGCATGGTGGGCGAGCCTGACACCTGCCGAGCGGCTGCGGGTGGCGCATGACTGGCGGACGTATGCTCGAGATGACCAGCGCACGCCGCGGGGCGACTGGCGATGGTGGGCGGCGCTCGCCGGTCGCGGCTGGGGGAAGACCCGCGCCGGTGCCGAGTTCGTCCACGAGCGAGCCGACGCGAACCCTGGCATGCTCGGCGCCATCGTCGGGCGCACGTATCAGGATGCACGGTTCGTCATGATCGAGGGCGAGTCGGGCGTCGTCGCGACGCAGAAGCCGTGGAACCCGGTCAGTTGGGAACCCGGGAAGAAACTACTGACGTGGAGCAACGGCGCCAAAGCACTGCTCTACACCGCCGACAAGCCCGACAGCATCGCCGGGTCAAACCTCGCGTGGGCATGGGGTGACGAGTGGTGCCTGTGGCGTGAGGTCGGCGGGCTGCACGCGCTCGACCAGATCGCGTTTGCCTTGCGCGCTGGGTCTGATCCTCGAGCCATGCTGACCAGCACGCCCCGACCCACCCGCCGCGTGCGCGAGTTGCTGACCCGTCCCGACGTCCACGTCACGCGCGGGCGCACGTTGGACAACCGGGACAACCTCGCGCCCGGCGTCGTCGACGAGTTGCTGCGACGATACGAGGGGACCCGCCTCGGTCGACAGGAACTCTATGCCGAGGTGCTCGATGATGTCGAGGGCGCGCTGTGGACGCAGGACCTGATCGACTCGACCAGGCTCGATGCCGTGCCGCGTGACCTCGTGCGCATCGTGGTGGCGATTGACCCTGCGGTGACGGCGCTCGAAGAATCGGACGAAACCGGGATCATCGTCGTCGGCATGGACGCCGATCGGGAATGCTACGTGCTCGAAGACCTGTCAGGGCGTCACCCTGCGTCGGGTCCTGACGGGTGGCCCCGCATCGCCGTGGCTGCCTACCACAGGCACGGGGCGTCGCGCATCGTCGCCGAGGTCAATCAGGGCGGCGACCTCGTCGAGGCAACGATCCGCACGGTGGACCGTGGGTGCGCGTACAGGGCAGTCAGGGCAAGCCGCGGCAAGGCGACCCGCGCCGAGCCCATCGCAGCGATGTACGAGCAACGCCGGGTCCACCACGTGGGCGACCCCCGCGCGCTGCAGATGCTCGAAGACCAGATGTGCTCGTGGGTCCCCGGCATGGAGTCGCCCGACCGTCTCGACGCACTGGTGTGGGGGCTGACCGACCTCGGATTGGGCGCGCACGTCGGGCAATTCGCGCCGGTGCGCGAAATGGGCGACACTGCGACGCGTCACCAGCGACTGACCACAGCGGTCGGCGCGCGTGGGCGCTTCGGCGCTGGGAGCTTCTGACACGATGGCCGACCGCAAAACCGTCACGATTCGTCAGCCCGCGATCCCCGGATGGTCGAGCGGGCAGCCAAGGTACGAGGCGAACGCGACGCAGACGCAGCGGGTCAAGACCGGGTCATCGGGCGCCCCCGGTGTCTACGACGAGATCGAGCAGCAGTGGTACCGGGTCGCGGCGAATCTGGCGAAGGGGCGCGCGTTCGTCGAGCAGCTCGAGATCGAGACGCACCCCTGCGGATGGTCCCCCGAGACGCCGGACGGCGACGAATCCCCCGACGAGACGCGGTGGAATGACGCGCTTGCCGACCTCGTGCTGGGTGGTCGGCTCGGCGTCGAGGGCGCAGACGGTCAGACGTGGGGCGCTGGCGCGTGGCTGTCGCAGGTGCACGACGTGGTGTGGTACGGGTTCGGTGTGTGGGATCCGTACTGGATCGACACCGGCGCCGGTGCGGGCGTCGACCTCGCATCCGCACGCCTCGTGCTCGCCCCGCTGAATCGTGCCGCGTGCTACCAGTGGATCGCCGACGCGCAGACGTACCGTCTGATGCAGCTGCGCTACCTCGGCGCGTCCGTGTCGGACACCATCGATGCCGACGACCTGATCCACATCACGCACGGCGGCGGACCGGGCGAGTACTTCGGGCGCGGCGAGTTGCGCCCCGTGGTGGGTCTGTTCCATGCGTGGCGCGAGAGTCTGGTCAGCAACGCCAGCAGCAACCGCGCGAGCCGCGGGCGCCTGATGGTGACCGAGCCCGAGCTACTCGACGACGACAGCAAGGCGCGGATCAACGCTCTGGTCGCCGCCTTCGACGACGGGCGGGTTGATTCGTTCTCGATGCCGTTCGGTGCCGCCGCCGAGATCGCCTACCCGAGCGGGTCGCCGCCTGACTACTCGGCGTTGCGTGCCGAACTCGATCAGTCGGTCGACTACCTCTTCGATTCGCGCAACTCGTCGCTCGTGATCTTCGGCAGCGGATCGCGCGCCGTCGCCGAGACGATGGGCGCGGAGGATGCAGAGTCCCGCCTCTCGCGCTGGGACCGCGACGTCAACCGCGCATATCAGCGGCTGGCGCAGTGGATCGCGCGGCAGACCGGATACACCGGGCGGATTCGCACGGCGGGCCCGGTGGGTGCGGAGTCGGCGCAGATCGGCGACCTCGCCGGTATCATCGAGCGCGGGATCACGTCGGGCGCGCTGACGTGGACGGCTGCCGATCAGCGGTGGTACCGCGAGCAGGTCGGACTGCCCGAGCCCGACGAATCCGCCGCACAGGTCACCGGCCTCGACCAGACCCCGCAGGCGCAGACCGACGCGCTGACCTTGCAGCCGTTTGGCGAGGGGTGCGGGTGCGGCTCATGCGGCGCCACGATGTCAGACGACCCCGAGCCCGCAGGCGTCACCGGCGCCGATGGCGTACACGTCGAGCACTACCGCGGACCGATCTCCATCGAGCTCGACGGCGAGACGATCACGCCTGAAACCGTCGTCGCGTGGGCGTCTGACGAGGACGACCGGCAGCGGCTCGACGCTGAACTGTCGGCGCGTCTCGCCCCGATCATCGACGAGCACCGCGCCGCCGTGTGGGATGCGCTGCGGAGCGGGTACGACCGTGACCGCCAGGCGGATGTGTACGACACGTTCCGTGACCGGTACGCCGCTGCGGTGACGGGGTATCTGGACCAGATCAAGGCGCAGGTGCGCGAGCAGCGTACCGCCGAGCGCGATCGGCAGTCGAGCCGCACCACGTCCCGCGAAGGGCTGGCGGTCGACGCGCTGCGGGAGTGGGCGCGCGGGCTGCTGGGCCGTGCGGTGGCGCACGTCGACATTATCGCCGAGACCATCGCGAGCCGGGTGCAGTCGCCTGTGGAGTCGGCGTGGGCAGGTGGCGGCAACGATGCGCGGCAGTCGTTCAACCCCCGGCAGACCTCCGCAGGGCTGGCGCGCGAGGCTCGCCCCGTCGCGAACCAGATCGAGTCGGTCGGCGCCGTCGTTGAGGCGACCGAGGGCGCAGAGCCGGGGATGGTCGTGATCGCCGCGGTGAGATCGTCGATGAAGGACGGCAACGTCTGCAAGGTGTGCCGAGCGTCCGACGCTGACGGGCGCACGTTCCGGTTCCCCGAGGACAATGCGGAGTTTGACGAATACGTCAACGAGCACGGTCCGCCCGACAAGTCCTGCCTCGGCGGGCGTGGCAAATGCCGCTGCCGATGGGTCCTCGTGTGGGGTCGTCAAGAGTAGCGTGCAGGTGATTCGCGCGCGCGGCGCCGACTCGCCTACCCTGACCGCATGGATGTGATCTCGGTACATCTGTCGGCAGACGACCGGCGCATCGTGTGGGCGATCCCGCGCGGTGAGATCGTCGTGCGCCGCAACGGACCGCGGTGGAACCTTGACGCCGAAACGACCGATCCCGCGTCGCTGGCGTGGCGCTGGGACGATGCCGTCGACAGCCTGCGCCGGTGGCTCGCCGAGTACCAGCCGCCCATCGTGTACGAGCACGAGCACTTGAACCGCCGACCCGGCGAGCCCGTGCCCGCGCATGGGTTCGTGACTGGCATGTTCACGATGACGGCTGACGAGGCATCCGAGGTCGGCGTTGACCTGCGCGGCGCCCCCGCGGCTGCGTTTCTCGTGCTCGAGCCCGACGCCGAAACGCTCGAGCTGCTCGACGCAGGCGCCCTGCCGTACACGTCCCCCGCGCTCGAAGGCGCGTACGAGGACGACACCGGCGAGGTGTGGCCGCTCGTGCTCATCCATCATTCGTTCGTGCGGAATCCACGACAGAAGCGGCGGCAAGTGCCGTCGCACGATTTGCGCGGGCTCTCCGACACCGCGTATGCCCAGCACGCCGCTCGCCTGTCGGAGGGCGAATCCCCCTGCACATACGGAGTCATCATGCAGGACAACGAAGAGAAGGACGCGCCGATGGCCGACGCGCCCGAAGGCGGCGGGGGTGACGCCCTCGCCGAGCTCGCCGAGATGGTCCGCTCGCTCGCCGAGCGACTGGACCGGATCGAGTCTGCCGCGATGGCGGACGCGTCCGCCGAGGACGACACCGCTGCGGCGATGTCGGACGACGACGCCACCGAGGTCGACAAGCTGCGATCCGACCTCGCCGCGATGCGCGCCGAGCTCGCCCGCCGCGACGCCGCCGAAGAGGTGCGCGCCGTGATGAGCGAGCGCGAGGCGCCCGCCGAAGCCGCCGACCTGCTGACCGATCTGCGGATCGAGCTCGGTGAGTCCCGGTTCCGCTCGGTCGTCGGTCTGATGCCGAAGCGCGTCACGCCGAAGACCTCGCGCGCCGCCGCGCCTGCCGGGTCGATCTCCGCGGCACTCGGCGACCTCGACGTCGCGTCGATGACCGTGGGTCAGGTCGCGCACGCCCTGCGCGAGCGTGACGGATTCGCCCACGATTACAGCCACTACGTGCCCGAGGCACGCACGATCAAGGGGGCCCGATGAACTACGTCAGCACTCGCAAGCAGGCGGCGACCGTGCTTCTCGCCGCGCGCGTCGTCTACGAGAACGGCTCGGGGAAGTGGGCGTACTGTGACGCCGACACCTCGCAGACCGCCACCGCCCAGCTGCAGCCCCGCGGCGTCACCTCGGCGTCGGTCAACACCGCCGACGACTACGCTACGGCGATCCTCGGCGAGAACCCGCAGGGCGTCACGTACACCGCGGGCGCCGCGATCACCGAAGGTGACCTGCTCGTCTGCGAGGACGCGGGCGACGGTCAGGTCTCCGCCTACGCGGATGGCGACGTCATCTACATCCTCGGTCAGGCGCACGAGGACGCCTCCGATGGCGCGGTCTTCCTCGGTTCGTTCCGCCCCTACCTGATGACCGTCAGCAAGCCCGCCTGATAGGAGGACCTGAATCATGGCAACCACGTACAGCTACGGATCGGTGCCCGCGCCGGTCCTCGATACCGCCCACATTGAAGGGCTCTTCGGCGAGCGCGTTGCGCAGCGTCGACAGTGGCAGCTCGCCACGACCCTCGCGCCGATCAAGGCGGTCGCCGGGCACAAG
>JAUHVN010000161.1 GCA_030425055.1 Actinomycetes bacterium
GGCGGCGTGCGCGGCGGGCATCGTCGGGGGCGGCGGGAGCACGCGTGACTCGGCGGCGACACCGGGCGATGCCACGTCGATCTCGGCGCTCGCCGGCCCGGTCGGATCGATCGCCGTCGAGCGGCGGGGTCCGCTCGCACCGCGCCCGATCCAGCGCGCGGGTCCGAAGCCGAGCACCGACGCCCACACCGGGAAGAGGAACGCGGCGAGCACCGTCATCCCGCCCCCGTAGCCGAACGCCTTGTTGAGGCTGTGGCAGGCGATCAGCACGCAGACCGCGAACGCGAGGGCGCCGACCCCGGGCACGAGCAGCAGCAGCGCGAGCCATCCCGACAGCCCGCCGAGCTGGAGGACGACGATCTGGTTGAGGATGGGCACCCAGCCCTTCCACGCCTGCTCGCCCGACTTGCGGAACAGCGCGGCCAGGGCGAGGGCGACCCACACGTAAAGCAGGATCAAAACGACGCCGGTCGTCAGCCCCAGTGCGACGGCGGTCGAGTCATCGATGGTGCTCATGGTCTGCGGCGCGCGGTGCGGCGCCTCCCCCTCTCGGCCGTGGCGCCGAGAGGCGCCAGGTGTCGGATGAACGACTTCAACGATACGGTCGCCAGGATGCTGCGCCAGCCGCTGTCCGCCGCGAAGCCGCGGCGCTCCTCGTCGACGATGCGCCAGAACGCGGCGGCGTCGTCGTCGGTGGCCGACGCCCCCGAGAACGCGGCACGGTCGGCATCGCCGGCCAGGGTCCCGGCGCGGGGCGTCGCGAAGGCCGCAGCGAGCTCGGAGCGCGTCGACCACGCCGGAACCTCGCGGCCGGCATCGACGGCGGCATCAACGTACTCGTCCCACCCGCCGGCGATGCGCGTCGCGGGCGCACCCTGCGTGCGCCGGGACCGGCGACGGACGCTCTTGGCCGCGACGATCGCCAGCAGCGGCCCGAATGCGATGGCCGCGACGGCGAGCACGACACCCGCCACCCGCAGCGCCGGCCACAGCCACGCGAGGTCGATTCCGGTCCCGTCGTCGGATGCCTGATCCGAGCCGGTGTCCTCCTGCAGCGGGTCGGGCGGCAAGACCTCCTCCACCGCCTCGGGCCGCACCTCGGTCACGTTCTCGGGGTCGCGCAGCTCGGTGACCTCGAGGCTCGGCGACTGCTCGTACTGCGGCGTGACGTCGACGGGCACCCATTGGCCCGTCGCCGTCTGCACCTCGGTCCACGCCGAGAGGTCCTGCGCGCGGCACGCGCCGCCGTCGCACGACGCGAGACCTTGCGGGGCGGCATCCAGTCGCGCGCCGACCACGACGCGGGACGGGAAGCCCAGCTCCTGCGCGATGAGGGCCACGGCGACCGCGAACTGCTCGTCGTCGCCGACCGCCGCGACGTAGTTGCCGCCGGCCATCGCGCGAGGATCGTTCTCGCGCTCGAGCAGCCGCGTGAACATCTGGTCGATGCGAGCGAGGGAGTGACCCGCCACCGCCGGCTGGAAGCGGTAGCCGGGCAGCGCCTCGATCCACGCGGTGTCGCTCTCGGTCAGCCCGTGGCTCAGGTACCCGCGCTCGCGCAGCAGGGTCACCAGGCCCTCGAGGGCGGCGCCGTCCGTGCCCGTGACATGCGTCTCGACCCACTGCCTCAGGCTGTCGGGCGGAGTCACCGAGGCATCGACTCCCGGGGCCACGGCCGCGGCGAGGTCGGGCACCGGCGCGACGACCGCCCGCAGGGTGTAGCCGTCGCCCGGCTCCAGACCCGAACCGGCCGTCTGCACTCCCGCGGATGCCGCCGCACTGTAGTAGAAGCCGTCGGCGAGCGCGGCCGCGCGGGCGCCGTCGAACGCGACCGATTCGAGCGCGCCGACGGTCGGCATCCAGATGCCCTCGAGCCCCTCGATCGCCACGTCGACCGAGATCGGCCGGCCGGCGCCCGCATCCAGCGCGGCCGGAACGCGCACGAAGCGCGCGTCGGATGCCGCCGCGGTGCCGCCGCTGCGGAAGGTCTCGCCGTCGTAGTCGTCGAGCGTCGCCAGCCGCACCCGCTCGGGGAGCGCGCCGTCGGCGGTCACGGTGAACAGGACCTCGCCCGCCGACTCGTCGGCGAACAGGGCGCGATAGGACGCGAGCGGGCTGATCGCCGCCGCGAGGGCGACGTCGGGGCCGGCGGCCGCGCGCAGCACATCGCGCTCGGCACCGCGCGCGGCGAACGGGATGACGGCGACCGAAGCGCCGAGGGCGACCACGACCATGACGGCGGCGAGCGCCGTGCGGCGACGGTCGGCCGACGACGGCCGCCCGCTGTTGCGCACGCCGCTGGACAGCGCGGCCCGCTCGAGCGCGCGCAGCCGCTCGTCGTGCGCCCGCCACGTCAGCCACAGCAGCGACACGATCAGGGTCGCCGCTCCGAGCGCCGTCTCCAGCGGCGCGTAGAGCACGAAGGGTCCGACGACGAGCGGCGCGCTCACGCTGGTCCGCCCGAACACCAGGCCGAAGGCGACCATGCCGATCGCCACCGCGACCGCGGCATACGCCCTGCGGTCGGCGCGCCAGGCCAGCATCAGCAGGCCGGCCGTCCCGACGAGGAACACCACGAGCGCCGGCACCATGAGGTTGCGGTAGGTGCCGACCGGCAGCTCGACGGTCACGAGGTCCTTCCAGCCGAACACGACGCCCCGGCCGACCTCGACGACCGCGCCGACGATGTCCGTGCCCAACAGCGACGGCACCGCGAGCAGCACGCCGAGCACGAGTCCGGCCACCGCGAGGGCGCCGGCGGTGATCCATCCGTTCCAGCGCAGACGCGTCGCCACCGCTGCGATCGCAGAACCGGCGACCGCCGCACCGGCGACCAGCAGCACGAAGGCCGAGTCGCGGTAGATCGGCCAGGCGGCCGCTGCCGCGAGGACGACGACCGCGAGCGCGTACAGCGAGCCGACGACCGCCCGCGGCGTGAGCGCCGGGCGAACGGTCTCGGGGGTGCGGGTGCGTCGGCTCACGAGGTCGCCCCCCGCAGGAGCAGGCCCGAGAGGTCGTCGAGCGTGCCGACGGTCATGACCGTGATGCCCGCGAGCGCCTGGATGCGCGGGTGGGCGCGCTCGTCGCAGCGCACGGCGACCACGCTCGTGTCGGCGGGGAAGCCGAGCGCGGCCTTCTGCAGGCTCGTGAGCGACACGGTGGAGCCGACCACGACGACCGCGATCGACAGGCGCTCGTTCGCCTCGGAGGCGAGGCGGCACACGTCGGCGACGGCCATCGTGTTCTCGAGCGAGGACACGCCGCTGAACGCATCGAGCAGCAGCCGCGGCGCCTCGGCGGGAAGATGCCGGATCGACCGGACGCGGCCGCGCACGACGCGCGGGATCTCGGACCCGACCACGATGTCGAGCTCTCGGGCATCCCGCACCGCGCGCAGGCCCACGGACGCGGCGACCGACACGCCCAGCTCGAACTCGTCGGCGTCGAGGTACTCGCCGGTCGCGAGCGACAGCACGATCGCCATGCGCGACCGACGCGACTCCTCGTACTGGCGCACCATCAGCCGGCCCGTCTTCGCGGTCGACTTCCAGTGGATCTGTCGGCGCGAGTCGCCCGGCGCGTACTCGCGGATCGCGTGGAACGACATGTCGGCGTCGACCAGGCGCTTGGTCGGGCTGCCCTCGAGGTCGCGGATGAGTCCCGCGCTCGTCGACGGCAGGTCGACCGTCCGCGGATGCACGAACAGCTCGTGCACGTCGTCGAAGGCGTGCTCGCGGCGCAGCAGCCCCACGGGGTCGCTGCGCACGGTCGTCGCGGGGCCCACGGTCACGATGCCCCGCCGCAGCGCCGGGATCTCGAGCGGCTGCTCGATCGAGTGACCGGGTCGCAGCAGGGGCACGCCGAACTCGACGAGTCCGTCGCCGACCGGGATGTCGAGGCGCCCCGGCAGCGCGAGTCGACCGCTGTCGTTGCGCACCAGGATCTCGCCGGTCACATCGTCGCCGGCCACCACGCGTGCGTGGCCCAGGGTGAGCGAGACCGCGTAGGCGCGCGCCCCGAACAGGAACGGCACCGCCATGACGAGCAGCAGGACGGATGCCGCCCCCGCGACCATCCACTCGACCCAACCGAACACCATCCCCACGACCAGCCCCACGGTGGCGGCGAGCACCACGAGCACTCCGGCCGGCCGCACCGTGCGCGACACCCACTCGGCCGTCGCCTCGGTGCCCACCGCGAGGGCACGCCACGCTGCCGCGCCGCGCACGACGGCGCGCAGCAGCCTGCCGCCGCGCGCCGCCGAGGTGACCTCGGTGCGTGTGCCGGTGCCGCTGCCGGTGCCGGCGGCGGTGCGCGTCAGACGGGACTCGGTCAGGCTCATACGGCCTCTCGGCGCGTGGGCGGAGCGACGTCGAGCAGCACCTGGCCGACCACGGCCTCCTGCGTGACACCGTCGAACTCGGCCTCGGGGTGCAGGATCAGGCGGTGCGACAGCACGGCCACCGCGAGCGACTTGACGTCGTCGGGCGTGGCGTACGTGCGCCCCTGCGAGGCCGCACGGGTGCGGGTCGCGCGCGTGAGCGCGAGGGCCCCGCGGATGCTGACGCCCAGGCGCACCTCGTCGGCCGACCGCGTGCCGTCGACGATGCGCGCGATGTAGTCGAGCACGAGCGCGTCGACGTAGACGTCGGCGGCGAGGTCGGCCATGCCGACGAGCGCCTGCGGCGTGATCACGGGGGCCAGGTCGGCGGTCGCGACCGCGGCGCCGTCGAGGATGCGGACGGTCGCCGCGTGATCGGGGTAGCCGAGCGATGTGCGCATCATGAACCGGTCGAGCTGCGCTTCGGGAAGACGATAGGTGCCGGCCTGCTCGACCGGGTTCTGCGTCGCGAGCACGAGGAACGGCACGCCGACCTCGCGCGAGACGCCGTCGACGGTGACGCGTCCCTCCTCCATGACCTCGAGCAGCGCCGACTGCGTCTTGGGGCTCGCGCGGTTGATCTCGTCGGCGAGGACGATGTTCGCGAAGACCGGGCCCGCGTGGAACTCGAAGGCGCCCTCCTTCTGGTCGTACACCGTGATGCCGGTGATGTCGCCGGGCAGCAGGTCGGGCGTGAACTGGATGCGCGTGTTGGTGCCCTGCACCGACTGCGCCATCGCGCGGGCGAGCGAGGTCTTGCCCGTGCCGGGCACGTCCTCGAGGAGCACATGGCCGTCGCTGAGCATGGTCGTCAGCACCAGCTCGACCACATGGCGCTTGCCCAGCACGGCGCGCTCGACGTTGTCGGCCAGCTGCGCGAAGGTCTGGGCGAACCACGTCGCCTGCTCCTGGGAGATGGTCATCTCGGCATCCTCATTCGTGTCGTGCGTCGTCAGGGGGTCGGAGTGGGAGTCGGGGTCGGGTCGGGCGGCGGCCCGGGGTCGTTGGGGTCGCATGCGGCCCCGAAGGTCGTGCTCGCCGGCGCGAGGCCCCAGCCGTGGGCGCTCCAGTCGACGTTGACGGTGATGCCTTCGACGCGCTCTGCGCCCACGGGCACCTGCCACGTGCCGGCCTCATGGGCGATCACGCGCCCGTTCTTGCCGTAGTAGGTGAGACCCGCGTTGCCGAACGTGATCGCCGCGCCCGTCCCCGACGGCGCCTGCGACGACGAGGACGACCGGCCGAGCGCCGAGCCGCCGACGCACGACACCGACCACGTCGCCTGCACCTGGTACGGCGCACTGCCCGCGGCGGGGACGACCGTCGACCAGGAGGTCGCCGTGCCCCACCAGTCGTGCACGTAGCGCACCTGGATGCCGGGGTCACGGCCGAAGGTGGCGGTCGGGAATCCGGCGAACTCGACGTGGTTGCGGTTCGGCACGCGCTCCGACGAGTCGGGCTGCGCGCGGATGATCCACTCCGCGCGGGACGAGCTCACGTTCGGCGACCCGTCGACGGTGAAGGTGTACCCGCGCGGTGCGCGACCGGACTGCTGTGCGCGCACCGTCGCGGTGGTCGATGCGCTGCCGAACGACTCGCCGTTCCAGATGGACTCTACGCAGACGAGGAAGCGGTACTCCTCGCCGTCGGGCAGGCCGCTGAACGACGCGGTCTCGCCGCCCGGCGCGACCGTGCACGATGAGCCGTCGCGCACGATGCCGTATTGCAGCGTGGAGCCGTCGCCGTTGCGGACGGCCACGGCGCGGGCGGTCACCGTCGACGTCCCGTCGCCGTCGGAGGACGAGCTCAGGGTGAGCTGCACGTCGCGCGGGGCCCCCACGCCGTTGCCCGCCACCGTGATCGCGGCTCCCGACGTGCTGCCGCCGAGCCCCGGCGGCAGACTGAAGCGCGAGACGGGGGTGATCGTGATCGCACTCGCCGAGTTGGTGCCGACGCGGTACGACGGCACCTCGACCTGCGTCTGGTTGGGGCGCACCGGAACGCGGACGCGGTCGCCCGACGGGCTCGTGATCTCGAGGCTGCCCGTCTGGCCGGGATCGAGGTCGTCGATCGTGAGCGCGACGACGCGGCCCTCGCCGTTCGTGGTGACGACGGGACGCACCGTCACCGACCCCGGCGCCCCCGGCGCGTCGTACGCCCACGCGACGGTCTGCACCGATCCGCGCGAGGCCCCGACGGCGTTGACCGCCACCGCCTCGTACGTGCGCTGCTCGCCGTTGGGGGCGGTG
>JAUHVN010000162.1 GCA_030425055.1 Actinomycetes bacterium
ACACCGAGGAGCATCTCGCGACGACCCTGCGGCTCATCGAGCGGATGCAGCCGCGCCCGGATGCCCTCGTCTTCACCGGCGACCTCACCGACCTCGGCGAGCCGGATGCCTACCGACGGCTGCGCGGCCTCGTCGAGCCGGTCGCCGAGGCCATCGGGGCGCCGATCGTGTGGGTCGCCGGCAACCACGACGAACGGCCGGCGATGCGCCGGCACCTCCTCGGTCTCGACGCCACCGAGGAGCCCCTCGACGCCGTGAACGATCTGAGCGGTCTGCGGCTCATCGCCCTCGACACCACCGTGCCCGGCTGGCACCACGGGGATCTGAGCGTGCAGCAGCTGGAGTGGCTCAGCGAGCAGCTGCGCGAGCCGGCGCCTCTGGGCACGATCCTCGCGATGCACCATCCGCCGATCCCGTCGCCGCTGCCGCTGTTCGACATCCTCGAGCTGCGCGACCAGACCCGTCTCGCCGAGGTGATCGCAGGATCCGACGTGCGGGCGATCCTCGCCGGCCATCTGCACTACTCGACGAGCGCGACGTTCGCGGGCGTCCCGGTGTCGGTCGCATCGTCCACCTGCTACGGCATGAACCTCGGCCTGCCGGCCCTCGAGGTCAACGGGTTCGATGCCGGCCAGTCGTTCCATCTCGTGCACGTCTACGACAGCACGATCACGCACGCCGTCGTGCCGGTCGTCGACGCGCCCACCGGAGACCACTTCTCGCCGGAATGGGTCGCGCGGATGGCGCAGCTCTCGCCCGAGGAGCGACTCGAGGCGTTCTCGCGCAAGCCGATGTGACCGCCGCGCCGTACAGTCCGCACCGCCGCAACCGCCACCGTGTACAGGTTCCGGGGAGTGTCGCGGGAGTAGCCTGAAGGGGTCCCTCACACCGCTGTGACCCACAAGGACTGGACGACATGTCACTGGACGCGATGACCCGCACCCGCACCGAAACCGACTCCCTCGGATCCCTCGAGATCCCCGCCGACGCGTATTGGGGCATCCACACCGCCCGCGCGCTCGAGAACTTCCCGATCTCGAAACGGCCCATCTCCGTCTACAAGGATCTCGTCCGTGGCCTGGCGATGGTCAAGCAGGCCTCTGCCCGCGCGAACCGTCAGATCGGCGCACTCGACGCGGAACGGTCCGATCTGATCGACCGCGCGGCACAGCTCGTCATCGACGGGCAGTACCACGACCAGTTCATCGTCGGTGTGATCCAGGGCGGCGCCGGCACGTCGACCAACATGAACGCGAATGAGGTCATCACCAACATCGCGCTCGAGCTCGCCGGCCGTGAGAAGGGCGACTACGCGTTCCTCTCTCCCATCGACCACACCAACCGCAGCCAGTCGACGAACGACGTCTACCCGACGGCGATCAAGGTGGGTCTCAGCCTCGACCTGCTGACGCTGCTCGACGAGCTCGAGCTGCTGCGCCAGTCGTTCCTGGCCAAGGCGGTCGAGTTCCACGACGTGCTGAAGGTGGGGCGCACCCAGCTGCAGGATGCCGTGCCGATGACCCTCGGCCAGGAGTTCCACGGCTTCGCGACCACGCTCGGCCAGGACCACCAGCGCCTCACCGAGAACGCGTACCTGCTGTACGAGGTCAACATGGGCGCGACCGCGATCGGCACCGGCATCACGACGCACCCGGGGTACGGCACGGCCGTGATCGCGCACCTGCGCGAGATCACGGGGCTCGATCTCGACCTCGCCACCGACCTGGTCGAGTCCACGAGCGACACGGGCGCGTTCATGTCGTTCTCGGCCTCGCTCAAGCGCAACGCGATCAAGCTCTCGAAGATCTGCAACGATCTGCGCCTGCTGTCGTCCGGCCCGCAGGCGGGTCTCGGTGAGATCAACCTGCCGGCCCGCCAGGCGGGTTCGAGCATCATGCCCGGCAAGGTGAACCCCGTCATCCCCGAGGTCGTCAACCAGGTCGCCTTCGCGGTCGCGGGCGCTGATCTCACGGTCACGATGGCGGTCGAGGGCGGTCAGCTGCAGCTCAACGCCTTCGAGCCCGTGATCGCGCACTCGATCTTCCAGTCGATCACCTGGATGCGCCGGGCGATGCACACGCTGCGCGTCAACTGCATCGACGGGATCACCGCCAACCGCGAACGGCTCGGGGCCATGGTCGGCTCGTCGGTCGGCGTCGTGACGGCGCTCACGCCGTTCATCGGCTACGCGGCGTCGGCCGCGCTCGCCAAGACCGCGCTGCTGACCGGGCGCAACGTCGCCGACCTCGTGGTCGAGGCCGACCTGATGTCGGCCGAAGAGGTCGCCAAGCAGCTCTCGCCGGCCCGGCTGTCGGGCCTCGAGGCGATCACAGCGGCGATCCCCGTCGTGCAGCCCGCCGAGAACGTCATCCCCATCGCCGACGACCTGCTGTGAACCCGCGATTGCGGGCGACCGCCGCGGACCGATAGCGTCGCTGTCGACGGGAGGACCCCATGACCGACTCGCCTCAGCAGCAGCCCACCCCTCAGCCTCAGCAGCAGCCGTACGCCGCGGCACCGCCGCCCGCATACGGCGCACCCGCGAACGCGCCGGTGCCCGGACGCACCCTCGGGATCGTCGCGCTCGTGCTGTCGTTCTTCATCCAGCTCGTCGCGCTGATCCTCGGGATCGTCGCGCTGGTGCAGAGCCGCAAGGCCGGTGCCTCGAACGGACCGGCGATCGCGGCGATCATCATCAGCTCGATCCTGATCGTCATCGGGATCATCCTGCTGGTGCTGTTCTTCATCTTCGGTGCGGCACTGTTCGGCGGGCTCGCGGCCGCCTGCGCAGAGCTCGGCCCCGGCACCCACACGCTCGAGGGCGGCGGCACGATCACCTGCGGGTGACCGCGGCGGCTCAGCCGATGATGCGGCAGTGGGTCGTCAGCTCTCCGATGCCGTCGATCCCCACCGTGACGGTGGAGCGATCGCGCAGGAACACCTGCGGGTCGCGGGAGTAGCCGGCCCCGCCGGGGCTCCCGGTCGAGATCAGCGTGCCCGGGAGCAGCGTCGCCGAGCGTGACAGATGCGAGATGAGGGTGGCGACCGAGCGGACCATCTGGCCGGTCGACGCATCCTGCATCACGTGGCCGTCGAGCACCGTCCAGATGTGCAGGTCCTGCGGGTCGGCGATCTCGTCCGCCGTGACCACGAACGGACCGGTCGGGGTGAAGCCGTCGAACGACTTGCAGCGCGACCACTGCGCCTCCGAGAACTGCACGTTGCGCGCCGTGATGTCGTTGACGACGGTGTAGCCCCACACATGGTCGAGCGCCTCGTCCTCGCTCACGTCCCGGGCGGGCGCGCCGATGATCACGCCGAGCTCGGCCTCGTAGTCGACCGCCTCGCTGATCTCGCGGGGCCACGTCGTGGTCGCGTCGTGGCCCGTGAGCGAGTTCGGCCACAGCGAGAACACGGTCGGCGCGCTGTCGGTCTTCAGACCCAGTTCCCCCGAGTGGGCGGCGTAGTTCAGCCCGATCGCGAGGATCACCGGGGGAGCGAGCACCGCCGACGCGAATGACAGCCCCGACAGCGGATGCCTCGTGGCCGCGCTCGCGGCGGCATCCCGCACCCTGTGCATGGCCGTGTCGCCGCCGGCGATGAGCTCTTCGAGACGGCGCGGGGCACCGGGGTAGAGATCGGCGACGACGATCGCCTCGTCCTCCTCGACGAGCGCGAGCCGGGGATCGGCGGAGCCCGGGAGGGTGACATGGGCGAAGCGCATCCGTCAACGCTATCGCCCGCGATGTCGTGCGGACGCCTCTAGGCTGTGCGCATGACGCATCCTCAGCATGCCGGTCAGCCCGCCCCGGATCAGAGGTTCGCCTCATCGCTGGCGCAGCCCCGGCACGCGGTCGGAGCGTCGATCACACCGCCGCCCGCCGCCGTCGCGCCGCTGCCGCTGCCGACGCCGCCGAAGCGAGGACGGACCGCCCCGCTGTGGATCCTGGGCGTCCTCGTCGTGCTGCTCGTCGCACTGGTCGCCTACTTCCTCGGTGCCCTCGGCGCGGGTGCCTCGATCATCGGGATGGTGCTCGCGCTCATCCCGCTCATCGGCGTGCTGATCGCCGTGCGCATCGTCGACCGCTGGGAGCCCGAGCCGACGGGCCTCGTCGTGCTCGCCGTGGCGTGGGGTGCGATCGCGTCGGTCGGGATCGCACTCGGCGTCGACCTCGTCATCACCCTCGTGCTGGGCCCGGCCGACACGCTCGAGCGCGAGGCGTTCAGCGCCGTCGTCCAGGCGCCGATCGTCGAGGAGTTCGCCAAGGGTCTCGGGGTCTACCTGATCTTCCTCACGGCCCGCCGCGCGTTCGACGGGCCCGTCGACGGCATTGTCTACGGCGCTCTGGTGGGCGCGGGCTTCGCCTTCACCGAGAACATCCAGTACTTCGGCATCAGCTTCCTGACGGGGGGCGTCGTCGACGTCTCGTCGACGTTCTTCGTGCGCGGCATCCTCTCGCCGTTCGCCCACGTCATGTTCACGGCGATCACCGGCTTCGCGCTCGGACTGGCAGCGCGTCGCGGGGCACGGGCGGGCCGTGCGCTGGGCCCGTGGATCCTGGGCATGATCGGCGCGACCGCGCTGCACGCGCTGTGGAACGGCTCGGCGGTGTTCGGTGACTTCTTCGCGCTGTACCTCATGCTGCAGGTGCCGCTGTTCGTCGGCTTCATCCTCGGCGTGATCGCCCTGCGTCGCGAGGAGTCCCGGCTGACGCGCGCGCGACTGGGCGACTACGCGCAGGCGGGCTGGTTCACCGAGCAGGAGGTCGACATGCTCGCCACCGGCACCGGCCGCCGCACGGCCCTCACGTGGGCGAAGTCGCTGCGCGGCGACCGCACCGATGTCATGAAGGGCTTCATCACGGATGCCACGTCTCTCGCCGCGGCACGCCAGCGCGCCATCTCGGGGCGTGACCCGCACGCCGCCGAAGACGAGCAGGTGCTGCTGACCCGCGCGACCGCCGCGCGCGCAGCCCTCTTCGCTCCCTGAGAACCCGCGGCCAGGTCTTGACAGCCCCGGTGCGCCTGGGCATCCTGAGTTCAGGTCAACTCAGCGCTCGGGAGACACGCAGGCATCGCCGCGGCACCGGGCGCTGAGTCCTGATACGGCGACCCGAACCAGGATCGAGTAGGCCGCGAAGCGGCCGTATCGAGGTCCCTCGACAGATCCATTCGTGCTTGGATGGACTCATGTCAGCAGAGCGCACCAAGCCCGAGATCGACCAGCCCGAAGGTCCGGAGCCGTCCGACCTCGTCATCCGCGACATCATCGTCGGCGACGGAGCCGAGGCCAAGCCCGGCGACACCGTCACCGTGCATTACCTCGGCGTCGAGTACTCGTCGGGCGAGGAGTTCGACTCGTCGTGGAACCGCGGCGAGAGCATCCAGTTCCCGCTGCGCGGCCTGATCCAGGGCTGGCAGGACGGCATCCCGGGCATGAAGGTCGGCGGTCGTCGCGAACTGGTCATCCCGCCGCACCTGGCCTACGGCCCCGCCGGCGGTCACTTCCTCGGCGGCAAGACCCTGATCTTCGTCATCGACCTCATCGCCGTCGGCTGAGCCGGCTCAGGCGGTTCTGCGCGAGCAGGATGCCGAGGAAGACGACGAGCGCGCCCACGGGCTCGTTCCACGTGAGCTCCTCGCCGAGGATGAGGATGCCGAGCGCGACACCCACCACGGGTGTGAGGTACGTCACCGTGGACGCGCGCGTGGGTCCCCACGCGCGGACGGTGTTCTGATTCCAGATGTAGACGACGCCCGTGCCGAGGCATCCGAGCAGCAGCACGCTCAGGACGATCCACGGGTTCAGCTCCACGGGAGCAAGCGCGATCGCCGGCGTCAGCAGCGCCATGATGACGGCGGCGATCCCGATGTTGAGGAACGAGAACGTCAGGGCGCTCATGCCCGTCGCCGAGACGAAGCGCCGCATGTACGCGAGGCTGAATCCGTAGCACGCGGTCGCACCGAGCATCGCGAACTGCGCGACGAGGCTCTGCGTGAGATCGAGACCCTGCCAGGGGGCGATGATCACCATCACGCCCAGGATGCCGACGGCGATGCCGGCGATCTGCGCGGGCTTGAGGCGCTCGACGCGGAACACGGCCCACGCCATCACCGCGGTCATGATCGGCGTGGTCGCGTTGTAGATGCTCGCGAGTCCCGACGAGACGTGCTGCTGCGCCCACGAGAACAGCAGGAACGGCAGGACGCAGAACGACAGCGCCAGCACCGTCATGTGCAGCCAGACGATGGGGCGGCGGGGGAGCACCTCGCGGCGCAGCAGCACGAACACACCGAGGGTGAGGCCGCCGAGGATGAGCCGCGACCACGCGACCTGCCCGGGGGTGAGGCCTTCCAGCGCGATCTTCATGAACAGGAAGCTCGATCCCCACACCAGCCCCGCGAGCGCGAACTGCACGGCGACGGCGGTGTTCGACACCGACGCGGAGTCGGCGATGCGGGTGGGGGTGGTGGTCACGAGCCGACTCTAGGGTCAGGCGACGACGCGGAAGGCGGTGAGCGGATGCGACGTCCGAAATCCGCCGATGCGCGACCGGATCACGACGACGGATGCTGCGGCTGCAGTCTCCTGA
>JAUHVN010000163.1 GCA_030425055.1 Actinomycetes bacterium
CGCGCTGCGGATCGCCGCAGACGCGCGAAGTGTCGCGGTTCGGCTCGACGTCGTGCAAGTCGCTGTGGGAGTGCACCGCGTGCCTCGAACCCTTCGACCACTTCAAGGTGCACTGATGGCCGATCGCACCCTCGCCGACGACGAGCAGGTCGCCGACGCGTTCCTCGCGGGCGCCGTCGGCGGCACCGACGCGCCGCGTGCGCGGGCCCGTTTCCACACGCTCACCGTCGACGCGGTGCGCCCGCTGACGGATGCCTCGGTCGAGGTCACCTTCGCGGTGCCCGATGAGCTTCGCGGCGCCTACGACTACCTGCCGGGCCAGCACGTGGCGCTGCGCGCACACCTCGACGGCCGCGAGGTGCGCCGGTCGTACTCGCTGTGCCGCCCGCCCGCGGGCCCGGATGCGCCGGGACCCGCGGCGATCAGCGTCGCGATCAAGCGCGACGAGGGCGGGCGCTTCTCGACGTGGGCGCAGACGGGTCTCAAGCCCGGCGACGAGATCGACGTCATGAGCCCGCAGGGCACGTTCACCTCATCGCTGGCGGCCCTGGACGGCGCGCACGTCGCCGGCATCGCGGCGGGCTCGGGCATCACGCCGCTCATGGCGCTCGCGCACGCGGTGCTCGCGCGGTCGAACACGTCGCGCTTCACCCTCGTGTACACGAACCGGTCGACGCTCGACGTGATGTTCCTCGAGGACCTCGCCGACCTCAAGGACCGCTACCCGACGCGACTCGCGGTGCATCACGTGCTCTCGCGCGAGGACCGCTCGGCGCCGCTGCTGTCGGGTCGCATCGACGAGGCCAAGCTGCGCGGCATCCTCGACCGGCTCGTGCTGCCCGAGACGGTCGACGAATGGTTCCTGTGCGGCCCGTTCGACCTCGTGCAGCTGTGCCGCGATGTGCTCGCCGACATCGGCATCGAGCGCGCCCACGTGCGCTACGAGCTGTTCACGACGGGCGAGCCGGGAGCCGAGCGCCCCGAGGCGGGGCGGCCGGTCGTGGTGACGCGCGACGAGCCGGTGCACCGCATCGACTTCACGCTCGACGGGCAGGCCGGCTCGGTCGACAGTCCGGTCGCCGCCCGCGAGACGATCCTCAACGCGGCGCTGCGCGTGCGTCCCGACGTGCCCTTCGCGTGCGCCGGAGGCGTCTGCGGCACGTGCCGGGCGCGTCTGGTCGAGGGCTCGGTCAACATGACCGAGAACTACGCGCTCGAGCCCGACGAGCTCGACCGCGGGTACGTGCTGACCTGCCAGTCCCACCCGACGACCGACCGGGTCGTCGTCGACTACGACATCTGACCCCGAGGAGCCCCGATGATCGACCTCACCATCGACGACGGGGTCGCCCGCGTCGTGCTCGACAACCCGTCGAAGCTCAACGCGCTCGACGAGACGGCGCTGCGCGACCTCGGCGCCGCCTACGCCGAGGCCGAGGCATCCGGTGTCCGCGCGCTCGTGCTGCGCGGCGAGGGGCGCGCGTTCTGCGCCGGCCGCGACATCTCTGGCGTCGATCCGGCCGAGGACGACGTCTCGGGGTACCTCGACGGGCTCGTCACGCCGCTGCTGCGCCGCATGGCGGCGTTCCCGGCACCCACCTTCGCCGCCGCCCACGGGGCGTGCCTCGGCGTCGGGCTCGGACTGCTGATCGCCACCGACGTGGTCTACGTCGCCGAGAACGCGAAGATCGGCTCACCCTTCGCCGCGCTCGGCGCCGCGCTCGACTCGGGCGGGCACGCGCTGTTCGTCGACCGGCTCGGCGCGCACAAAGCGCTCGACCTCATCTACACCGGCCGCCTCATGACCGGCGAGGAGGCCGTCGCCTCGGGGCTGTTCTCGCGGGCGCTGCCGGCCGACGAGGTCGTCGACACGGCGGAGGATGCCGCTGCTGCGGCGGCGACCGGAGCGACCGCCTCATTCCTGGCGAGCAAGCGTCTCGTGGCGCGCATCCGCGACGAGCGGCTCGCTCTGTGGGACGTCATGGCCGAGGAGAACCGCGCCCAGGTCGCGCTGCGCGACACCGAGGACTACCGCGAGGGGTTCGCCGCCTTCCAGCAGAAGCGCGCACCGCGCTTCACCGGCCGCTGAGTCGATCGGACCAGTCGCCGACGCCAGGTAGCGTCGAACCATGACACTCCCCACGGCGGACACCGCCGTCGACTACCCGCGCGGTGCCGTCGAATCCGACGGAACCGTCGTCCACGTCGCCGACGCCACCGGTGACCTTCTCGCCGTGCTGCTCGATCGCACGGCCTTCCATCCCGTCGACGCCCATTGGCCCGACCAGCCCGCCGACCGCGGGATGCTCGAGATCGCCGGCGGCGCGGTGGTGCCGATCGTCGACGCCGTCGTGGCCGCGACCGACGGCGAGACGCTCTTCCTCGGCGACGACGTTCCGGTGCGCACCGGCACCGAGGGCTGGGTGTTCGCGGTCGCCCACCTCGTGCCGGCGGGCTCGCCGGTCGCAGCGGGCGACGCCGTGCGCGTCGTCGTCGACGCCGATCATCGCGCGGCGCTGTCGATCGGGCACACCGCGTGCCATCTGGCATCCCTCGCGCTCGATCGCGCGCTGACGGATGCCTGGAGCAAGCCGGTGCCCGGCGACGCCCTCGGTGCTCCCGGCTTCGACGCGCAGGCGATCGAGACCTCGACGATCCTCGAGCGCGGCTCGCGCGACGTCTACCGCATCGGCAAGTCGCTGCGCCGCAAGGGGTTCGATCCGGCCGCGTTCGACGATCCGGCCGCTGTGGCCGACCGGATCAACGCGATCCTCGCGGAGTGGGCGGCGACGGGCGCGGCGGTGCACGTCGACGCCCCGGATGCCGGGCTGTCGGCCCGCCGCAGCTGGGTGTGCGAGCTGCCCGAGGGCGAGGCCCGCATCCCGTGCGGCGGCACGCACGCGGCGAGCCTCGCCGACCTCGGCACGGTGTCGGTGGCGTTCGCCGTCGAGGACGTGCCGGGCGCGCGCCAGGTCGTGATGACGACGACGGCGGCCTGACCGGCCCGGAAATGACTGCGACCGCGACGCCGAAGGCGCCGCGGTCGCAGTGTTCTCGGGGGGATCAGCCGGTGATCTTCTTCTTGTTGAAGTTCTTCCCGCTGCCGTCCGGCTTGTAGTTCTTCTCGACGTTGCCGGCCGAGTCGACCGAGAACCAGTTGATCTGGGTCCCGACCGGAACGGTCAGCAGTTCGCCGCCCTCACGCACGCCGGCGCTGGCGAACAGCGTCGACTCGTAGGTGGGCGTCGAGCCGTCGAGGGTGTAGAACACCGACGCCGTCTCGCTCGTCGTGAACTGCACGTTCACCATGCCCGGCTCACTCGCCGGTGCGCTGATGATCGAGCTCGTCGGACGCTGGTGGTCCTTGTCGAAGTCGTACGCGACCTCGAACAGCTCCACCAGTCCGTTCGCGTACTCCTGCGACTCGGGGTGCGCGGCGGCCGCGTTCGGGTTCTCGCTCTCGAACGGAGGCTGGAAGGTCGAGCCCACCTCGAAGTTCCAGGCGTAGATCCCGTACTTGTACCAGAGCATGTCACCCGAGTTGCCGGCCGCCGAGTACAGCACGTCGGCGATCGGGCCCGTGCGCGCCGGGGTCACCGAGAGACCGCGGTACCGCTTGATCTCGGTGAGGATCCGCGACGAGGCGCCCCAGAAGAACGACTCCTGCTCGAGCGTCGGACGCGGAGCCTCGATGCGACCCGGCGTGATGTACGCCCCCGGCGACCACATGAAGTAGTTGCCCGAGCTGTGCAGGTTCATCGAGAACTTGATGTTCGGGTTCGCCCCGGCGATCCAGTCCACGTTGGCGCTCTCCGGCTCGCTCAGCTCCGCCGGGCCCGCGTACGTGCCGCTGGTGCACGAGAACGAGGCGCCGTTGTAGCCGTCGAACAGGCTGTACGTGTCGTAGTTGCGGTTGTTGTCGACGCCCCAGCTGTTGCGGGCGTTGTAGTCCGCGCTGCCGGAGAGATCGCAGTGGTTGGTCATGTTCTTGCGCTGCGACGAGAAGTCGTAGAACGAGTACATGCCACCGTCGGGGTTGATCGACGGGACGATGAAGATGTCGAGGTTGTTGACCAGCTTCTTCGTCTCGGCGTCGGTCGCGTAGTTGCGCAGCATGCGCTCCGCGGTCTCGATCGTCACCAGCGGCGGAACCCACTCACGGGCGTGCTCCTGGGCGTACGCGAGCACACCCGTCTTCGAGCCGTCGCGGTGCTTGCCGATGCGGATGCCGTAGACGGTCTGCGGCCCGCGCAGCACGTCCTCGGGCACCGACAGTCCGTCGGTGAGGTCTGCCGCATCCGGCGCCACTGTGCCACCACCGGAGTTGCCGCGGTAGGTGTACGCGACGACGAGGGCGGATGCCGCGGGCGAGGCGTTGACCGCGGCGACGACGTCGGCGGCCGAGCTGTTGACGTCACCCGACGCGTCGGTTCCGAGCGACACCGTGATGTCGTCACCCGACACCGACACCGACAGCGGTGAGTCCGCCGCACCCGGGTCGACCATGGCGAAGCTGAGGTCGTTGCCGCCCTCATGGCCCCACGCGTGCGAGTCGACGCCGACGCGGTTCGAGCTCGACGAGCCGAGCAGGGCCTGCGCGAGACGCTGGTATCCGTTGGTCTGGTACGGCATCTCGAAGATCTCGGAGATCTCGGGGAACTCGTCCGCGAGGGCCTTGATCCGGTCGTACAGCTCGACGGGGGTCAGGTACGACGTGATGAAGTCGGACTGGTAGTTCGGACCGAACTGGTCCTCGCCCTCGATGGGCAGCCAGTCGGTGACCTTCACGGTCGCGACGTCACCGGTCGGGCTCGTGATCTGCACGTAGTCGGGACGCGTCTCGACCGCGGTCGCGCCGCGGTGGTAGAGGTACACGCCGGCGTCGACGAAGCGGCTGATGTTCTGGCTGCCGCCGTCTCCGATCGCCGTGCCGGGACCGGCGTCGCGCTGCACGGTCAGCTGGGTGCTGCTGGCCTGTCCGCCCGCCCACTTGGCCTCGACCGACAGGTAGCCCTGGCCGAACGAGGTGTACCAGTCGGCGCGCACGATGCGCACATCGGACTCGCCGGCGGCCACGGCCTGCTCGAACGCCTCGTTGTCGGCGGTGTTGCGGGCGATGGTGGCCTCGCGCTCGGCGACGGCCGCCTCGGTGTCGTCCTCGTCGTGGATGGACTTGCCGACGGCGAAGCCCTTCGACTCGAGCGCCGTGGCCTCCTTCGCGCTGATGACGGCGTGCACCGTGATCGAGCCGTTGTTCTCGGGGTGGACGTGGTGGTCGAGGTCGACCCCGGTGTCGACCAGGCGGTCGAGCTCCGTCGTGTCGGCCACGGTGATCTCGACGACCTGGACGGACTCATCCGCGTCGCGGACGAGCTCGAGCTCGGTCTCGGATCCGACGGCGCCGACCGGTCCCAGGGTCGTCACCAACAGCCCGAGCAGGCCGGCCGCAGCGGCCGTCCCCCCGAGCGCTCTCCTTCTGACTTTCGACAACATCAGGCGAACTGCCTCTCCTCGTGGGGCGCATCGCTGCGCAACGAGCCGGAGAAGTGCTCGGATGGAGGGCCTGCACCTCTCCGGCGGCGTCGGCGGGGGGTACGCGGGGGTGCGGACGCGTCGACGCTTGCGACCTGTCTAGCGGCTTTTCAGTTAATAGGTCAATACCGAATTTCACTTCTCGGTAAGCGGATATCCGAACAGAATGACCTTTCGGTAACACGGTTGCTCCACCCGGATACACTTGAACGGTGTTGATCCGCGCCTGTTGTCGTCGTTGAATCGCGACCTCTCCCACCACTGACGACAGACTCCGCGCGCGCCCGTGCGGACCGACCGAGGACAACAGACCCGTGCGCTACGCCCGCAATATCGCCGAACTGGTCGGCGACACCCCCCTCGTCCGCCTCAATCGCGTCACCGAGGGCATCGCCGCCACCGTGCTCGCGAAGATCGAGTACCTCAACCCGGGCGGCTCCTCGAAGGACCGCATCGCGGCCAACATCCTCGATGCCGCCGAGCGCGACGGACTGCTTCATCCCGGAGGCACGATCGTCGAGCCGACGAGCGGCAACACCGGCGTCGGTCTCGCGCTGATCGCCCAGCAGCGGGGGTACCGCTGCGTGTTCGTCGTGCCCGACAAGGTGGCCGAGGACAAGCGCGCCGTGCTGCGCGCGTACGGCGCCGAGGTCGTCGTGACACCGACCGCCGTCGAACCCGACGACCCCGAGTCGTACTACTCGGTGTCGGACCGGCTCGTGCGCGAGATCCCCGGTGCGTTCAAGCCGAATCAGTACGCGAACCCCAACGGGCCGCGCAGCCATTACGAGTCGACCGGACCTGAGATCTGGCGCGACACCGAGGGGCGCGTGACGCACTTCGTCGCCGGCGTCGGCACCGGCGGCACGATCACCGGCACGGGGCGCTACCTGCGCGAGGTGTCGGGCGGTGCGGTGCGGATCGTCGGCGTCGACCCGGTCGGCTCGATCTACAACGGCGGGCCGGTGCACGGCTACGACGTCGAGGGTGTCGGCGAGGACTTCTGGCCCGCCGCATACGATCCCTCGGTGGTCGACGAGATCCACTCGGTGGG
>JAUHVN010000164.1 GCA_030425055.1 Actinomycetes bacterium
GTCGCCGATCGCGGCCATCTTCTCGTCGTCGGCCGGCGAGAGTCGCACGGTGAACGTGTTCGGTGCGAGGGTGCGATCGCGCGAGACGATCGCCGCCTTCTTGTCGAGTTCGCTGCGCAGGGCCGACGCGATCTCGACCGGCTGGATGCCGCTGCGGAAGGTCTTCGCGAACGCGCTGTTCACGGCGCGCTCGAGACCCTTCTCGAAGCTGTCAAGTAGTCCCACAGGGCTCCTCGCACGGGGGGTTCGGTTGGTACATGCTAATTGCACAGCCTGGATGCGCCGAGAACCGGTCGACGCGCGGAGGGTCGATCGCGCCGTGATATCCTCGCTAGGTTGAGTTCGCGGCATCCCGCATGCGGCGACTCGCGCGAGTGGCGGAATAGGCAGACGCGCTGGCTTCAGGTGCCAGTGCCCGAAAGGGCGTGGGGGTTCAACTCCCCCCTCGCGCACCAAATTGCAGAGGGCTCCCGAGAGGGGGCCCTCTTCACATCTTCGGGTGCTGTGGAGGGGGTTATCGGCAAGAAATGGTGGATGGGTCGGGCGTGTCAGTGTTCGCCTATCCAGCCTGAGCGGTGCCAGAGGCCTTCGGCGGCGTCGAGGCCTGTGCCGTAGAGCTCGGGTCCGAGGGGTTCCTCGGTCTTCGGTGGGGGTGCTGGTTGTGGGGTGTGTGCGTGCTGGTAGGCGTGGTCGAGGGGGACTTCGCGGAGCAGCAGGAACCATTCGATGGCGCGGCGGCGGTGTTCGATGGTCATCCCGCGGTGGTGGCGCAGCAGGTGTCGGATCTGCGCGTTGATGCCGCCCTCGAGCGGGGATGTGGTGCGGGGGTTGCCGTGCTGGAGGAACGTGAACACGTGTCCGGCTTCGGCGGCGCGGTGCAGGATCGCCCATGCCTTGCGGAGGCGGAGGTGAGTGAACCCGAAGTGGCCGTTGTCATAGAGCGTGCGCTCCTTGGTGAGGTGTCCGAACTGCTGCCACCACGCTTCGAGGGTGAGTCGCCAGGCGATCGCGGCGTCGATGTCGTGGATGTCGCTGAGGGTCATCGCGATCTGACGTAGCGCCCGGCCGGCTTTCAGACGTGGATTCCTTGTCAGCTCGCGGGTCACGTTCATCTGCAGGTGGAAGATGCACCGTTGCACGGCGGTGTCGGGCCAGGTGTTGGCCAGGGCGGAGCGGATCCCGGAACCACCGTCGGTGACGACGACCTCCGGCGGCGGGACCTGGGTGAACAGTGCCTCCCAGGCGGCCGTGGACTCGCGGGCGGCCCATTGCCAGGCGATCACGTGTCCGGTGTCTGACAGGGCGATCAGCAGGCACCAGGACCCGATCCAGATTCCGTCGACCAGGACGGCGTCGTGGACTTCGCCGGTGACCGGCATCACCGGTTCCAGGTCCCAGCACCAGGCCGTCTGATCGCGGAAGGATCGGCCGGTGCCGCCATCGAGGTCCGCTTGCGTGTGTTTCCCGGTCAGCCAGGTCAGGAACCGGTGGAGTTGCTCACGACGGGTGACGTCTGGGCGGCGGCGAACGCTCGAGGAGCCGCAGCCTCTGCAACGCCACCGCTGCGTTCCCGAGGGGTGACGGCCGTTCTTCACCAACCGGGAGCCGCATACCAGACACGAGGCCGTATTCGACGGAAGGTCCACGACTAAGAGTCGTCGACCATAACGATCCCCGAATCACCGCGGAATCACGCGCCAGAACCGCTATGCCATCCACTCTTTTCTGCCGCTAACCCTGTGGAGGCCTTCGGTAACGATGGCATGAGAGGCCTGGTGCCCCACCGCCCTGTGCCCCTAGTGTCGGAATCGAGCGTCGTCCGCTTTGTGCCCCCCACAGAAGCTCCTGCAGCAACGGCGCCGCGGGATGGACGACGGTAGAGGTGCGCCCGGTGTCGCCCTCGCCCCCCGAACCGGGGCGACACCGGGCGCACCCGTGCGTGCGGCGCGATCAGACGCCGTCGAGCGCCGGCACGAGGGTCATCACGATCTCCTCGACATCGTGCCCGACGCCGGGCGCGAAATCGGTGTTGCGCGACACCTCGGTGAACCCGACCTTCGACAGCACGGCGACGGATGCCGCGTTGTGCGCGGCCACCCGGGCGAACAGAGGCCGCGTGGGCTCGTGCGAGACGAGAAGTCGCAGCGCGGCCGTCGCGACGCCGCGGCCCCACGCGTGCCGGGCGATCCAGTAGGACACCTCGCGGTCGCCGTCGACCGTGAACGCCGCGGCGGTGCCGGCGAAGCCGCCGTCCTCGGTGACCACGAGCGCCGTCACGTCGTCGGCCGCGCGCTGGCGGGCGATCCACGCGTCGAACGCGGCGCGGTCGTCGGGGTCCTCGGCCGTGAACGCCGCCATGGCGACGGCATCCGGATCGCGCATCATCTCGAAGACCGCGTCGAGATCATCGTCGTCGAGGGGTCGCAGTTCGATGTGGGCCACGCGCCCAACGTACCGACGCAGGTCGGTCAGGTGAAGCCGTTGATCGTGCGGAACAGCCGCTCTGCCGTTACGCCGTCGCGCTCGGCCACGGCGTCGCGGAAGCGCTCGTACTCGGCGGTGCGGCTGACGGGGCATTCGATCGAGGGCTGCCAGCGGCTGAGGTAGTGGCGGAAGGCGAGCTCTCCCTCGCGCAGGACCTTGAGGAACGCGACGTTCTCGGTGGCCAGGACCGACAGGTCGAACAGCTGCTCGCTCGCGGCGAAGATCGCGGGCACGTCGTCGGCGCGGGATGCCTCGACCACATCGTCGGCGACGGCGACCAGGCCGGCGAGCACCGTGTCATCGGCCCGCTCCACCGCGATCTTCAGCGCCGCGCCCAGAAAGTGCACGACGAACTCGAGCGTGTCGCGCTGCACCTTCTCGGTCGACGCCGACACCCGCGTGTAGCGGTTGGGGGCGACTTCGACGAGTCCGGTGCGCTCCAGCCGCTGCAGCGCTTCGCGGACCGGTGTGCGCGAGACGCCGAGGCGCTGGGCGAGGTCCTGATCGCGCAGGCGCTCGCCGGGCGGCAGCGTGCCGTCGATGATCGCTTCGCCGAGCGCCAGATAGACCTCGTCTCCGAGGACCGTTCCGCGCGGGTCGAGCGGGCTGAACGTAGTCATGAGCGGGCACCAGGATAACCCGGTTCCGATGCATCCGAATACACCCGGATCTTCCGTGTGGACAGCCCGATATATCGGTACAGTTGTCGTGTCACGCTTCGCGTGGCCTATCCGGGGGGATCCGTCGACGCCCGGGCCTCGAGCTCCGCTCGGCCCGGGCGGACGATGGCCCGCGTCCTGTGAACGCAATGCAACGTTTGTGTCACCATCCGTCGACGGGTTCGCGGCGCCCGCGTCTGCTTGGCTAGCGTTGATCCCAGCGCATCGGTCTGATGCGCGCATTTCCCCGAGGAACGGCAATTCATGAGCACCCAGGGCACCGTCAAGTGGTTCAACGCGGAGAAGGGCTTCGGCTTCATCGCTCCCGATGAGGGCGGCGCAGACGTCTTCGCGCACTACACGGCGATCGAGGCGAGCGGCTACCGCTCGCTCGAAGAGAACCAGCGCGTCGAGTTCGAAGTCGCGCAGGGCCCCAAGGGCCTGCAGGCCGAGAACATCCGGCCCATCTGATCCGTCGGCCGCGCCCTGCGGCCGCGTCGTTCAGTCCCGTCCGCCCCGGACGAGTTCCAGGCCTGCGCCGGCGAACTGCCGCAGCGTGGCATCCGGCAGGAACGCGCGCGTGAGCGCTGCCCCGATACGGGTCAGGTCGCTCTCGTCGCGGAACAGCAGGTACAGCGTCTCGTAGCGCGGGTTGAACTTCTCCTTGAAGCGGTGGAGCGACCCGAAGCCGTAGACCGGCTCGAGCGCTTCGGCGAGCTTGTCGCTCAGCGCGGCGATCATGCCGGCATCCGGCGGATAGTCGTGCGCGAGCGGCGCGCCCGACAGCGACATGACCTCGGCGCCCTCTTCGGCGAACAGGCGTGCCGACGATCCGATGAGGAACTCCATCACCGGACCGAAGCCGCCCTCGCGCCGGCGCATCAGATCGAGCGTCCAGCCGCGGACGGCCCCGTCGCCGCCGTAGACCGGCAGCCACGACAGGAATCCGTCGACGTCGCCGGCGGTCGACACGGCGATCGCGAGGCGCACCTCGGGGTCGCGGGCCTCGTCGAGCGTGCCGAGCGTGAAGCCCATCTCGGGCAGTCCCTTGTCGCCGACCCACATCTCCGAGATCGACCGCAGCTGAGCCTGCACGCCCCACGGTTCGTCCTCGAGTCGGGTCATGCGGAAGGTCATCTCTTCGCGCCCGGCCCGGTTCAGCGCTGAGCGCACCGAGTTCCACCGCTTGCCGGTGAACTCGAGGCCGGGCAGGTCGACGATCGTGTCGTCGGCGACCACCAGGCTGCGCCACGTGTCGGGAACCGCCTCGCGCGTCGGCTCGGCCGCGCTGAAGAAGCAGGGAACGAGGCCGGCGCGCTCGGCCGTCGCGATGAACTCGCGCACCGTCGCGGCGCGATCCCCCTCGGGTGCGATCGGGTCGGCGAGGGCCAGCGCGACCCCCGATCGCTTCTGGTAGGCGACGATGCCGCCCGACGGCATCCGCGAGTAGACCATGTCGTCCCACGTCGTCATCCACGAGAGCGTGCCGCCGCCGTGCGCCCGCAGGGCCTCTTTCACGTCATCGCGGTCGGGAGCGGGGTGCGCGCCCAGCTTCGACCGGCGGTGGGCGGCGAAGGCACCGCGCACCCAGACCAGGTACACGAGCATCGGCAGCCACAGCGCGCCGGTCGCGAGGGTCACCGTGGGGTCGGTCGTGGCGCCGTCGACAATCGCCTGCCAGCCGAACGCGATCGCGAGCCCGACGATCAGTGCGATCGTCGCCAGGTTGAAGGCCGCGAGGATGATCGACACGACCCATGCCCAGCGGCGACCGCGACGCAGCCCGGTGGCGATGAGGGCGATGACGACGACGTCGATGAGGATGTCGATGAACGAGCCGGATGCCGGTTCGCTCGAACCGAACGGACCGGAGGTGGGAACGAACAGCACGATGATCTCGATGGCACCGAGCGAGAGCATCGCGATGAATGCGATGAGCCGCTGCTCGCGCACGGTGGCGCGCTGCGGGCGAAGGGTGCGGTCGACCGCGAGCACCATCAGCACCGCCAGCGCGTGCTCGACATCGGCGAGGCTGCCCCAGAACAGCAGCGCCACCGTCACGAAGGCGAGCAGTACCACCCACGCGCGCACGCGCCACGGTGCGACGAACAGGCTGATGGCCGCTGCGATGCAGGCCATCGTGCCGCCGGAGGCGCCGACATCGAGCATCCCGGCTTCGGCCTGCGCCCACGGCCAGGGCAGCAGCGCGAGCACCCACAGCAGCAGCGCGGTCGCGCAGACGGCGAACAGCTGTCCGATCGCGAAATACGCGGATGCCACGCGCCACCCGCGCCGGTACTCGAGGTAGCCCATGCCCGCGAAGCTCGCGATGGTGAAGATGTAGACCCACGGCTGGGCGACGAGGAACGTGCCCGTGATCGGCGTCCACCACCGGCCGGCCTCGAAGGCGGGCAGACCGTAGGCGAACGTCTCCCACGCGGCGCTGTCGCGGAACGGCGACCACAGCGCCCCCGTGACGACGCCGACGATGAGAATGGCCGCGATCATCGTGAGCGTCGCCGGGATGCGGCCCAGGCCGGCGAGGATGAGGCGACCCGCGCCCCGAGTCGTCGTCTCCCCCATGCATGTCACCATAGCGGGGTCGAGGTTCCGGTCGTCGGCGACCCTCGATAGCGTGGCGGGCATCATGAAGATCGACCTCAAGAAGGACCGGAAGGACCTCTACGCCCCCTCCGCGAAGGACTTCACCGAGGTGGTCGTGCCGCCAATGACCTACCTGGCCATCGACGGCCACGGCGATCCCAACACGTCGCAGGAGTACGTCGACGCGGTGAGTGCGCTGTACGCGGCCGGCTACGCGGTGAAGTTCGGCTTCCGCGCGCGCACCGGCGACGACTTCGTCGTCGGTCCGCTCGAGGGGCTGTGGTCGAGCGATGATCCGGCGAGCTTCGCCGAGCGGCGCAAGGACGCCTGGGACTGGACGATGCTGATCCCCCTCCCCGACCCGGTCGCCGACGACGACATCCACGCCGGCCTCGAGAAGGCGACCGCCAGGAAGCCCGAGCTTCCGCTCGACCGGGTGAGCGCGCTGCGGCTCGACGAGGGGCTGTCGCTGCAGATCCTGCACGTCGGGTCGTACGACGACGAGACGCCGACCCTTGCGCGACTGCACCACGAGGTGATGCCCGAGCGCGGGTACACGTGGAACGGCCGCCACCACGAGATCTACCTCGGCGACCCGCGCCGCGTCGCACCCGAGAAGCTGCGCACGGTGCTGCGTCAGCCGGTTCGGCCGGTCTGAGCTTCGATCGCGCGGGTCAGCGACCGAGCCGGTCGTAGTCGGCGAGCGCCTTCGCGTCCTCGGCGTCGCGCATCGCGCGGCGGGCCGCGTCGAGCGCCGCGACCGGGTCCTGCGCGCTGCGTGCCCCGGCCAGTTCGTCCTG
>JAUHVN010000165.1 GCA_030425055.1 Actinomycetes bacterium
GGACGTGCTCGTCGCGAACCTCATCGAGGCCTACCGCCAGAGCATCACGGCGCTCGAGTGGATGAGCCCCGAGACGCGCGAGCGGGCGCTCGCCAAGCTCGACGCGTTCACGCCGAAGATCGGGTATCCCGACAAGTGGAAGGACTACGCGTCGCTCGAGATCGACCCCGTCGACCTCGTCGGCAACGTGCGTCGCTCGCACGAGTGGGAGCACGAGCGGCAGCTGAACAAGCTCGGCGGGCCGATCGATCACGACGAGTGGCACATGACGCCGCAGACGGTGAACGCGTACTACAACCCGCTCATGAACGAGATCGTGTTCCCCGCGGCGATCCTGCAGTACCCGTTCTTCGACGCCGAGCGGGATGCCGCGGCGAACTACGGCGGCATCGGCGCGGTCATCGGTCACGAGATCGGCCACGGCTTCGACGACCAGGGCAGCCGCTTCGACGGCGATGGGTCGCTGCGCGACTGGTGGACCGATGACGACCGCGCGGCCTTCGAGGAGCGCACGAAGAGCCTCATCGCCCAGTACGACGAGCTCACTCCCGAGGGCCTCGACGAGCAGTACACCGTGAACGGATCGCTCACGATCGGCGAGAACATCGGCGACCTCGGCGGACTCGGCATCGCGATCAAGGCGTACACGCTCGCCCTGAACGCCGATGCCGACGTCTCGGGCGACACCGGTGATGCGCCGACCGGCCCCGAGATCGACGGATACACCGGCATCCAGCGCCTCCTGCTCAGCTGGGGTCAGATCTGGCAGCAGAAGGGACGGGATGCCGAGACGATCCGTCTGCTGACGATCGATCCGCACTCGCCGAACGAATTCCGCTGCAACCAGATCGTGCGCAACGTCGATGCGTTCTACGATGCATTCGGTGTGACCGAATCGGATGCGCTCTGGCTCGCGCCGGAGCAGCGCGTCTCGATCTGGTGACCCGCACACCCCCCATCCACTGACACGGGAAGGAAGCCCTCTCGTGGGCATGTCCCCTGAGCCCAAAAGGGAAGCCGAGTCGCTTCGGGGGTCGCGACGAAGCAGCAGCAGCCGAACGCCGAGGAGGGCGGCGGTCGGACGCAGATCATTCACATCGACGCTGAGCACGCTCGATCAGCTCGCCGCATCCGGCATGAAGATCTCGGTGCGCATCACCGACCTCGACCGGGGCACCGCCGTGCTGTCTGGCGACGACTTCGTGACCCTGCCGGTCGCGGGCCTCGGGGTCGTGCCGCTGCTCATCGAGCTCGCCGCATCGCTCGAGGCGGGGACGCTCGATCCGCTCGAGATCATCGAGAGGCGCACGGTTCCGGCCGTCAGCCTCGGCGGGGTGTGGCAGCACCTGACGGCGCCGGCGCTGCCGCTGAGCGATCTGGCGATCCTCGCGGCATCCACCGGCGACGCGCTCGCGACGAACGCGCTCCTCGAGCGCGTCGGCCTGCCCGCGGTGCGGCGCCGCATCGAGCAGCTGGGCCTCACGCGATCGGCGCTCATGGACCGCTTCCGCGACGAGCGCGGACCCGACGACGCCCCGCACGTCGCGGTGGGTTCGGCGCGCGAGCTCGCCGAGCTGTTCGCGTCGCTGGTCAACTCGCGCACGGTCTCGCCCGGCGTGAGCGCCCAGGTCGCCGAGTGGCTGAGCCTCAACCACGACCTGTCGCTCGTGGCATCCGCCACCGGACTCGACCCGTTCGCGCACGACAACGACGACCACGGTCTGCTGTTCATCAACAAGACCGGTCGCGAGGCCGGCGTGCGCGTCGAGGCCGGCGTCATCGCCGGCCCCCGCGCGGGCGTCTCCTACGCGCTCATCGTGTGCTTCGACGACCTGTCGATCCTGCACCGGATGCGTGCGCACGACGCGTTCCGCATGCTCGGCGTCGACCTCATGGAGTACGTGTTCTGAGCAGCGCCCGGCCGCTCAGAACACGCACTCCGCCCAGCCCCCCAGGGTCCCGGCTGCTCAGCGGTTGAGGATGCGGAATCCCACGAAGTCGACGGCCTCGACCGGAGCGATGGTCACCTGCGCCTCGGCCCACACGACGAGCAGGTCGCCGTCGGCCGTGCGCAGCTGACCGCGTGACGTGTTCTCTGTCGAGCCGGACTCGACGCCGTCGGCCCACTCGATCTCGGTGCTCGACTTCACCGTGCCCGCGCCGGCGGCGTACGGCTCGGGGATCTCGCCGGTCGCGTCCCACACCGCGCAGTGGTGGGCGATGTAGTCGGGCGCCGCCATGCCTTCGTTCTCGTACAGCTCCATGACGCCGCGCACCACGAAGCGCTGCGTGTACGCGCCGTCGACGCCCGGCTGTCCGGAGACTCGCACATGCGCGACCGCCGAGCCCGGCGCGGCCGCGAACGGACCGCCGGCGACACAGAAGTCGGTGAGGGTGCCTCCCGCGATGACCAGGTAGCGCGGGTCGCCGTCGCCGAAGAGCAGATTGTCGTAGAAGAAGCCGTACGTCGTCTCCTCGGTGAAGGCGTCGGTCGCGGCGTGGGCGGGCGCTGCCGCGAGCGTCGCCGCGGTCGCGAGTGCGGCTGCGGACAGGACTGCCGCCGAGCGGCGGCTGATTCGCGTGTTCATGATGGATCACTCCCATTCGTTGTCCATCGGATGCCGGTCACCATGCCACCGCCGGCCGGGACCCCTCCACCGCACGGATACCGAACGGATACCGGACCACGTGCGCCGGGTATCCGTCGTGCGGCGCCGCATGACGGGCGGCTGCCGCGCGGCGGCCGAACGGTCGTAGGCTCGCGGTATGACCCAGCCGCCCTTCCGCGCCGACGTCGTCGGCAGCTTCCTCCGTCCCGCCGCCGTCGCCGAGGCCCGTCACGAACACGCGAGCGGTGACCTGTCGACCGCGGCGCTCACCGCCGTCGAGGACGACGCGATCCGCAGCCTCGTCCAGCAGCAGGCGCACACCGGCCTGAAGGTCGCCACCGACGGCGAGTTCCGCAGGTCGTGGTGGCACTTCGACTTCTTCGGGCTGCTCGACGGCGTCGACATCGTCGAGCTCGACCACGGCATCCAGTTCCAGGGCGTGCAGACCCGGCCGCGCGGCATCCAGATCTCGGGACCGGTCGGATTCCCGGCCGACCACCCCTTCCTCGCACACTTCGCGTTCCTGCGCGACGCCGCCGAGGCGACCGGGGCGACGCCGAAGTTCACGATCCCCGCGCCGACGGTGCTCGACTTCCGGCTCGAGCCCGACCACATCGACGGCCCCTACAGTGGCCGCGACGACCTGGTCGACGACCTCGTGCAGACCTACCGCGACGCTTGGCAGGCGTTCTACGACGCCGGTGCACGCTATCTGCAGTTCGACGACACGGCGTGGGCCTACCTGTGCTCCGACGTCGAGCTCGCCAAAGCCCGTGAGCGCGGGATCGAGACCGACGGCATCGCCGAGCGGTACGCATCGATCCTGCGCCGCATCCTCGACGGCAAGCCCGACGACCTGACGGTGACCACACATGTCTGTCGCGGCAACTTCCGGTCGACGTGGATCTCGGAGGGCGGCTACGAGCCGGTCGCCGAGCAGCTGCTGGGCAACACCGGGTACGACGGATTCTTCCTCGAGTACGACAGTGAGCGCGCCGGCGGCTTCGAGCCGCTGCGCTTCCTGCCCGAGGGCGACCAGACGGTGGTGCTCGGTCTCATCACGACGAAGTCGGGGCAGCTCGAAGACGTGGATGCCGTCAAGCGGCGCATCGACGAGGCGTCCGCCTTCGCCCCGCTCGAGCATCTGGCGCTCAGTCCGCAGTGCGGCTTCGCGTCGACCGAGGAGGGTAACGAGCTCACCGAGACCGAGCAGTGGGCCAAGGTGCGCGAAGTCGTCGCGATCGCCACGGACGTCTGGGGCTGAGTGACGACCATCGCCGTCACGATCGTCGGAGAATCTGATCCAGGTCGGAGGAATCCGCAGTGATTCTCCGACGTAGGCGTGATTCTCCGACGCAGGTACGGCGTCAGGACGCGGACGCGGCGGGGAGCCAGGGCTCGATACGCGGGTAGACGCGGCGCGCGTTGCCCTCGAAGATCGCCTGGCGGTCGGCATCGGTCAGGTCGGCCGCCTCGATGTAGGCCTTGGTGTCGTCGAAGTAGCGGCCCGTCGCCGGGTTCACCCCGCGCACGGCGCCGATCATCTCGGAGCCGAACAGGATCTGCGACACGGGCACCACGTCGAGCAGCAGGTCGATTCCCGGCTGGTGGTAGACGCACGTGTCGAACCACACCCGCGAGACCGTGCGGTCGAAGTCCCACCCCTGGTCGCGGGCCATGCCGGCGAACCGGCCCCAGTGGAACGGCACCGCGCCGCCGCCGTGCGGGATCACCAGCCGCAGTGACTCGTGGCGGTCGAACACGTCCGAGCTCAGCAGCTGCACGAAGGCGGTGGTGTCGGCCCCGAGGTAGTACGCGCCGGTGGTGTGCACCGCCGGCTTCGCGGAGGCGCTCACGTGCACCATCCCGGGCACGTCGAGCCGCTCCATCTCGTCCCACAGCGGCGTCCAGTACGCGTCGGAGAGTGCGGGCCCGTCCCAGTCGCCGCCGCTCGGGTCGGGGTTGACGTTGCAGCCGATGAAGCCGAGCTCTTCGACGCAGCGGCGCAGTTCGGCGACGGATGCCTCGATGCCGGCGCCCGGACTCTGCGGCAGCTGCGCGACCGGCGCGAACGAACCGGGGAACAGCGTGCACACGCGGTGCACGAGATCGTTCTGGCGGCGGGTCCACTCGCGTGACGTGTCGGCGTCGCCGATGTGATGGCCCATCCAGCTCGCCCGCGGCGAGAAGATCGTGAGGTCGGTGCCGCGCTCGCGCTGCTGGGCGAGCTGAGCCTGCGAGACGGCGTCGAAGATCTCGTCGTCGGTCACCTCGTACTCACGCGCGGCGACCTCGGCGATCGCCTCGGCCGTCGTCGCGGCCTTCTGCGCATCGCGCCAGGCGGCAACGCCGGGCGGCGTCGTCGTGAAGTGGCCGTGGCAGTCGATGATCACGGGCTACTCGTTCTCTTCGTCGCGCTCGGGCCTCACGTAGGCGCGCCCCTCGAGCGCCGCCCGGTCGATCTCCTCCTGGTCCTCGACGTACGGGGTACCGTGGGTGTGGAAAGTGGGCACCGTCTTCATGCCCCACGCCTGCCCCTTCGCGCGCTCGGCCTGGCTCCACTCGACGACCGGCCAGTCGGGGTCGAGGATGAGCCGGCCCTGCGCGGTCGCGAACTCGATGCGGTTGCCGCCGGGTTCCCACACGTAGAGGAAGAAGGTCTGGTTGATGGCGTGCTTGTAGGGGCCGTACTCGATGTAGATGCCGTTCTCGAGGCAGATGTCGGCGGCCTTGAGGATGTCCTCGCGCGAGTCGGGCGCGATCGCGAAGTGGTGGAAGCGTCCGCGCTCGCCGGTCCAGTCGTCCGAGTAGACGACGTCGTACGACTTCTGGTGGAAGCGGAACCACCACGCGCCATAGCCTCCGGCATCCAGCTTCACGCGCTCGGACTCGCGCGACTTCATGACGTCGCGCCAGAACTCGCCCGCGGCGTTCACGTCGCTCGCGAGGTAGTTGATGTGGTCCATGCGGCGCGCGTTGATGCCGCGGCCGGGGTAGGCCGATGCCTGGTTCTTCAGCGCCGGGCGGTCCTCGGCGTCGGGCACGTAGTGCTCGGTGTCGTAGTACAGCGCCATGAGGTGCCCGTCCGGGTCTTCGAACTCGTACGAACGCCCGACGCCCACCTCCGGCTCGCGCCACCCGTGGCCGAGGCCCGTGGCTTCGACGGCGGCCACGCGCCGCTGCAGCGCCTCTTCGCTCGTCGTGCGGTACAGCGTTCGACCCACGCCGTTGGTGTCGGATGCCGTGAGCTTGAGCGTGTAGAGCTGGTACTCGTCCCAGCACCGCAGGTAGGCCGAGTCGCCGATCCGCTCGACCTCGCGCATCGCGCAGATGTCGCGGAAGAAGTGCAGACTCTCCTCGAACTTCGGGGTGAACAGCTCGATGCCGCCCAGGTGGGCGAGGTCGAAGTTCTCGAACGTGGCCATGTCGGATCCTCCTCGATGGACGGTGGACTCACAGGCGGGGTCGCGCGAAGACGACCCCGTCGAAGATCTTGCGGGCGGTGCGCTCCGACGTCGACGTCGCGCGCCAGACGCCGTCGTCGTCCGCGGCCACCTGCACGCGTGCGGGAAACGTTCCCGAGGGGTGCTCGATGCCGTAGACGTCGGATGCCGGCGGTCGGGCGATCTCGTTGCCGACGGCTCCCGGCACGCTGACGCCCGCCGCGACCGATGCCGCCATCAGCACGCCGATCGACGTGTGCACGCGGGTGGGGATGAACGCGCGCGTGCTGACGACGCCGCCGTTGCGCGCGGGAGAGAGC
>JAUHVN010000166.1 GCA_030425055.1 Actinomycetes bacterium
CACGGGGAAGAACACGAACGAACCGAACCCGACGAGCAGCGCGAGCGCGGGCAGGATCCACTCCCACCACGGGTACGGAGGTGGAGGCGGCGGCATGGGCGCCGCGAACGTCCCCACCTCGAATCCAATCGCGACCGTCACGTTCTCGTACGCGGCGAGGCCGGTGTCCCGGGCGGTGAACGCGACCGCACCCTCCGCGACATCCCCGGCCCCCGACGACGCCGCCCAGACCTCGACGTCCGCCGGCCACGTGGCATCCGGGGTCGGACCTTCGATCTCGCACCGATCGGTCGAGCCGGCACGACCGGTGTAGCAGAACGCCCTGCCGTCCAGCAGAGCGGATGCCGCGTCGCCGGCGACGTGCACGGTTGCGGTGACCGAGCCGAACGGCTGCACGTGGTCGACCCCGATGGTGTCCCAATAGAACTCCTCGGCATCGGTGTCGGGGTATCTCAGGACGACGTCGCGCATCTCGTAGGTGATGACGTAGGTCTGCGTGCCCCGCACATAGGTGTCGTCACCGGTGAGCACGTAGTCGAAGTCCTCGTCGCTCTCGACCCACCACGGGATCGGCGCCCCGTCCGCCCCGGTGACCGAGATCACATCGGTGCCGAGGTAGAGCCCGGAATCGTAGACGGGGATCGCACGGACGATGCCCTTGTTCTGATCGAAGTCGGGGAACCGCGCGACGATCGTCTCGGTGGTGAGCAGTCGACTGCGGTCCCCCTCGGCGCGGATCAGCCAGTAGTCGGCGTCGAACGAGTCGAACGTGAAGTCGTCGACCCCAGCGACGACGCGATCGACGGCCATCTCGGTCGCGCGCGCAGCGCGCTCGGACGCCTCGGCCGCGGGCACGGCCGTCGCGGCCGGCGCAGCGCCGACCAGCAGCATCCCGATGACGGCGACAGCCGCAGCCGCGCGCGTGATCCTCCCCCGCATGCGCCAAGGATAGGGCCGCGGGGCCTCAGGCGGTGAGAGCGAGTGTCTCGGCCGTCTCGGAGAGCGACTCCTCGGCGGCCTCGGGGCGCGGGTTGAGCGACTCCCCGTAGCTCGGGATCAGCTCGGCCAGGCGCGGCTGCCACTCGTCCATGCGGTCGGGGAAGCAGCGCTGCAGCAGGCCCAGCATGATCGAGACCGCGGTGGAGGCGCCCGGCGATGCGCCCAGCAGACCCGCGATGGTGCCGTCCTCGCTCGTGACGACCTCGGTGCCGAACTGCAGGATGCCGCCCTTGTCGGGATCCTTCTTCATGACCTGAGCGCGCTGTCCGGCTTGGATGAGCTCCCAGTCCTCGTCCTTCGCCGTCGGCATGAAGGTGCGGAGGCTGTCGACCTTCTTGCCGTGGTCCTTCAGCAGCTCGCCGACGAGATACGTGATGAGGCTCGGGTTGTCGATCGCGACCTTGAGCATCGGCCACAGGTTGCCCCACCGCACCTGGGTGACGATGTCGAAGATCGACCCGCGCTTGAGGAACTTGGGGCTGAACGTCGCGAACGGACCGAACAGCAGGGAGGCCTCGCCGTCGACGACGCGCGTGTCGAGGTGCGGCACCGACATCGGCGGGGCCCCGACCGAGGCCTGCGAGTACACCTTCGCCTTGTGCTGCGCGACGAGGGCGGGGTTCGTGGTCTTGAGGAACTGGCCGCCGATCGGGAAGACGCCGTAGCCCGAGATCTCGGGGATGCCCGAGCTCTGCAGCAGCTTCAGCGCCCACCCGCCCGCGCCGACGAAGACGAAGCGCGAGGTGATCTCACCGGGCGTGCGACCGACCGAGTTGCGCCACTTGAGCTTCCACTGCCCATCGCCGGTGCGCTTGATGCTGCGCACCTCGCGGTTCGTGACGACCTCGACACCCTGCTCGCGCAGGTTGTCGAACAGCTGCCGAGTGAGCGCGCCGAAGTCGACGTCGGTGCCCGCCGGCACGCGCGTGGCCGCGAACGGCTCGCCCTTGCGGCGCTTCTGCATGAGCAGCGGCGCCCACTGGTTGATGACGCGGGAGTCGTCGCTGAACTCGATGCCGGCGAACAGCGGCTCGTTCTTGAGGACCTCGTAGCGGCGCCGGAGGTACGAGACGTCCTTCTCGCCGCGCACGAAGGTCATGTGCGGGGCCGAGTTGATGAACGTCGTCGGCGCATCGAGCACGCCCTGCTCGACCAGCGACGACCAGAACTGGCGGCTCTGCTGGAACTGCTCGTTGATCGCGATCGCCTTGGCGGGATCGAGCGCCCCGTCCTTGCCCTCGGGCATGTAGTTCAGCTCGCACAGCGCAGCGTGGCCGGTGCCGGCGTTGTTCCACGCGTTCGAGCTCTCGAGGGCGACATCGTGGAGTCGTTCGAAGACGACGATGCGCCAGTCGGGCTGCAGCTCCTTGAGGAGCGTTCCGAGGGTGGCACTCATGATGCCACCGCCGATGAGGACGACGTCGACGGGTTCTGTCACCCGACCATCCTAGATCGCCGCGGGCGCAGCCTTCCGCGCGGCGACGAGCTCGGCGATCTGCACGGCGTTGAGGGCCGCCCCCTTGCGCAGGTTGTCGTTCGAGATGAAGAGCACGAGACCGCGACCCTCGGGCGCCGACTGGTCGGCGCGGATGCGTCCGACGTAGCTGGGATCGCTGCCGGCGGCCTGCAGCGGGGTCGGCACCTCTTCGAGGGCGACGCCGGGCGCCGACGCCAGCAGCGCGCGCGCGTGCTCGGGCGTGATCTCGCGGGCGAACTCGGCGTTGATCGACAGCGAGTGGCCGGTGAAGACGGGAACTCGCACGCAGGTGCCGGCGACGCGCAGCTCGGGCAGTTCGAGGATCTTGCGGCTCTCGTTGCGCAGCTTCTTCTCCTCGTCGGTCTCGTTGAGACCGTCGTCGACGAGGTTGCCGGCGAACGGGATGACGTCGAACGCGATCGGCGCGATGTACTTCTCGGGCTGCGGGAAGTCGACCGCCGAACCGTCGTGCACGAGGTCGATCGCCGAGTCCTGGGCGACCACGGCCTCGACCTGGCCGAGCAGCTCCTGCGCTCCGGCGAGGCCCGACCCCGAGACCGCCTGGTAGGTGCTGACGATGAGGCGCTCGAGGCCGGCTGCGGCATCCAGCACCTTCAGCACCGGCATCGCCGCCATCGTCGTGCAGTTCGGGTTCGCGATGATGCCCTTGACGGCCTCATCGATCGCGTGCGGGTTGACCTCGCTGACCACGAGGGGAACCTCGGGGTCCATGCGCCACGCGCTCGAGTTGTCGATGACGGTCGCGCCGGCCTCCGCGAAGCGGGGCGCGTGAGCGCGGCTGCCCGTGGCGCCGGCCGAGAAGAGGGCGATGTCGATGCCCGACGGGTCGGCGGTCGCGACGTCTTCGATGATGACGGTCGCCCCGCCGAACTCGACCGCGGTGCCCGCCGAGCGCGCGGTGGCGAACAGGCGCAGCTCGCGGATCGGGAAGGCCCGCTCGGCGAGGATCTCGCGCATGACGGTGCCCACCTGGCCGGTGGCGCCGACGACGGCGACGGAGAGTCCTGAGTCGGAGATGCGGGTCATGGCGGATCCTTGCTGCAAGAGGCGGGAAAGGCCGATTCTACCGGCGTCGGTCGTGCCGGCGCGTACGACCGGTCGCGTGCACGATCGCGGAGATGTGCAGGAAGACGGATGCCGCCGGCCCGCGGCATCCGTTCTCGTGCGCATCCACGTCGTTCTGCGCGGTGCGCGCCGAGCGCGCTCGGCGTCAGCGGCCGGTTCCGGCGTAGACCGTCGCGTCGACCTCGCCGTCGAGGCCGTAGGCGGTGTGCACGACGCGCGCCGCCTCGGCGAGGTCGTCGCCGCGCACCACGACCGAGATGCGGATCTCGGACGTCGAGATCATCTCGATGTTGATGCCCGAGACGCTCAGCGCCTCGAAGAGCGTCGCCGAGACGCCGGAGTGCGTGCGCATGCCCGCCCCCACGACCGAGAGCTTGCCGATCTGGTCGTCGTGGACGAGGCTCTCGAACCCGACGTCGGCCTGGTCGGCGGCGAGGGCGCGCAGCGCGGTCGCGGCGTCGGCCTTGGGGAGCGTGAACGAGATGTCGGTGCGCCCCGTCGCCGCCGCCGACACGTTCTGCACGATCATGTCGACGTTCGCGCCGGTGCGCGCGACGAGCTTGAAGATCTCGGCCGCCTTGCCGGGCACGTCGGGCACGCCGATGATCGTGATCTTCGCCTGGCTCTGGTCGGTCGCGACACCCGCGACGATCGGCTCTTCCATGGTCTCTCCCTCTTCGGTGTCGGGGACGCGCATCCCCTCACCCAGCACGTAGGTGCCCTCGGCCGACGAGAACGTCGAGCGGGCATGGATGAGCACGCCGTGGCGGCGTGCGTACTCGACGGCGCGGATGTACAGCACCTTGGCGCCGTTCGCGGCCATCTCGAGCATCTCTTCGCTCGAGACCCGATCGAGCTTGCGCGCCTTCGGCACGACGCGCGGGTCCGCCGTGAAGATGCCGTCGACGTCGCTGTAGATCTCGCAGACATCCGCCTGCAGGGCCGCCGCGAGGGCGACGGCCGTCGTGTCGGAGCCGCCGCGGCCGAGCGTCGTGATGTCGCGCGTGTCGCGATTGAAGCCCTGGAAGCCGGCGACGATGACGATCGCGCCCTCGTCGAGCGCCTCACGCAACCGCACCGGCGTGACGTCGACGATGCGCGCCGCGCCGTGCGTGGCATCCGTGATCATGCCCGCCTGGCTGCCCGTGAACGACCGCGCCTCGAAGCCCATCGAGTGGATCGCCATCGCCAGCAGCGCCATCGCGATCCGCTCGCCGCTCGACAGCAGCATGTCGAGCTCGCGCGGAGCGGGGATCGGCGCCACCTGGCCGGCGAGATCGAGCAGCTCGTCGGTCGTGTCGCCCATCGCGCTGACGGCGACGACGACGTCGTGCCCCTGCCGGCGGGTGTCGACGATCCGCTTCGCGACGCGCTTGATGCTCTCGGCGTCGGCGACCGACGACCCGCCGTACTTCTGGACGATCAGCGCCACGTGGAACTCCCGATGGTGCCGCCGGGCGGCACGTGTGGTGTGTCGAGGCGCTCGGATGCCGCGCCCGAAGGTCAATACTACGGATGCCGCGTCCCGCGCCCCGACCGCGTGCGCCCGTATGACGCGCGAAGCTAGGATCGAGCGCGCGAGACCGCCACAGGAAGCGAGCACCACCATGTCCGGACGGCCCCGGTGACCCGGCCGCGCCGCCGCCTCCTCTCGTCGCTGAGCGGGCTGGTCCACAGCGGTAATCCGGGTCAGTCCGAGACGACCGCACTGCCGGTGATCGACGATGCGATCGCGGTCGAGGTGCTCGATCTGGCGGTGCGCATCGGCGAGTCGATGCTCGTGGCCGGCGCATCGGCGAGCGAGGTGACGACGACGATCGTCCGCGCGGCGGACGCCTACGGCCTCGAGCCGGTGCAGGTCGACGTCACCTACAACTCGATCACGGCGGCCTACCACCGCACCGGCGTACCTCGCCCGATCACGCTCCTGCGGGTCGTGTCCGGTGCGGCGCCCGACCACGAGAAGCTGCAGAAGCTGCAGGCGCTCGTCGCGCGCATCACCGCCGGGCTCGAACTCGACGAAGCCGCAGCCCAGTACCGCACCGTGCGACGCACGCCGTTCCGCTATCGCCCGCTGGTGGTCGTGTCGGCGCAGGCGCTGCTCGCGGTCGGCGTCGCGGTGATGTTCGGCAGCAGCTGGCTCGTCTACGTGCTCGCGTTCATCGCCGCCGCGCTCGCGGCGCTCACGCAGCTCGGCCTCTCGCGCCTGCAGGTGCCGTTCTTCTTCAGCCAGATCGCGGGCGCGTTCGTGCTGACGCTCGTCGCGGCGCTCTCCCCGCTGCTCGCCCACACGGGACTCCCCGGCGCGGCCGGCCTGCGGCCCGCGGTGATCGTCGCATCGGGCATCGTGCTCATGCTCGCCGGGCTCACGGTCGTCGGCGCCGCGCAGGACGCCATCGACGGATTCGCACTGACCGCGAGCGGGCGCATCCTCGAGCTCATGACGCAGACGCTCGGCGTCGTGCTCGGCATCCTGATCGGGCTCGAAGTGGCCCGGGTCATCGGGCTGGGTATGGAGCCGCCCGACGACGCCGTGCCCCTCGGCCCCGTGGCCCTGCAGTTCATCGGCGCCGCGCTCATCGCCGTCGCGGTCGCCGTCTACAACGGTGCCGGTCTGCGGATCATCGTCGTCAGCGCCGCGCTGAGCCTCGTGGCCTGGCTGGGTTATTTCGTGGCTACGTCGGTCGGCTTCGTCCCCGCCGCCGCGAGCGGGCTCGGCGCGTTCCTCGGCAGCTTCGTCGGCGTGCTGCTGGCAT
>JAUHVN010000167.1 GCA_030425055.1 Actinomycetes bacterium
GAAGTCGTAGTCGACCAGATCGGCGAAGTGGTTCTCGAGCAGTCGCACGAGGCTGAACGCCAGCCAGGTGGGCACCAGCTGGCTGCCGCGCTTGACGGCGTACCCGCGGTCGAGGATGAGGTCGATGATGCTGGCGAACGTCGACGGACGGCCGATGCCCTTCTCCTCGAGCTCCTTGACGAGGCTCGCTTCGGTGAAGCGGGGCTTGGGGCGGGTGGCGTGACCCTTGGGCTCGACGTCGCGCAGTCGCAGCACGTCGCCGACCGCCATGACCGGCAGCGCCTGGTCGCCGGCCTTGTCGGCGTCGCCGCGCTTCTCGTGGCGACCCTCTTCGTACACCTCGCGGTAGCCCTTGAAGGTGTACACGGTGCCCGAGGCGGTGAACTCGGCCGCGCGACCGGCGGCATCCACCTTCAGCGTCACGGTCGTGGTCTCGTACTTCGCGTCCGACATCTGGCTCGCGAGCGTGCGCGTCCAGATCATCTCGTACATGCGCAGTTCGTCGCGGTCGAGCTCGGTGACCTCGCGCGGGCGACGGAAGACGTCGCCCGACGGGCGGATGGCCTCGTGCGCCTCCTGCGCGTTCTTGCTCTTGTTCGCGTAGGTGCGCGGGTTGGCGGGCACCGCCTTGTCGCCGAACAGCTCGACGGCCTGCGCCCGCGCCGCCTCGACGGCCTGGCGCGACAGCGCGGTCGAGTCGGTGCGCATATAGGTGATGTAGCCCTTCTCGTACAGCCGCTGCGCGACGCCCATGGCGTGCTTGGCCGTCATCGAGAGCTTGAGGCCCGCTTCCTGCTGCAGCGTCGACGTCGTGAACGGCGGCTTCGGGCTGCGGGTGCCCGGCTTCGCGGTCAGGTCGGTGACGGATGCCTCGGCCGCGGCCTCGACCGCCGTCGCCAGCTCGCGCGCCTGCTGCTCGGTCAGGACGAGCGCGGCCTTCTTGAGCGAACCGGTGTCGTCGAAGTCGCTGCCGGAGGCGAGCTTCGCTCCGTCGACGCGGACGAGCCCCGCGGTGAAGTCGGCGGCGTCCTTGATCGCGACGACGTCGACGTCCCAGTACTCGGCGGAGCGGAACGCCATGCGCTCGCGCTCGCGCTCGACGAGCAGACGGATGGCGGGCGACTGCACGCGGCCGGCCGACGTGCCCTGCACCACCTTGCGGCGCGCGACGTCCGAGACGTCCCACCCGTAGAGGCGATCGAGCACGCGGCGGGTCTCCTGCGCGTCGACGAGCGCGACGTCCAGCTCGCGCGTGTCGTCGACGGCGGCCCGGATCGCGTCCTTGGTGATCTCGTGGAAGACCATGCGGCGCACCGGCACCTTGGGCTTGAGCACCTGCAGCAGGTGCCACGCGATGGCCTCGCCTTCGCGATCCTCATCGGTGGCGAGCAGGAGTTCGTCGGCGTTCTTGAGGGCGCGCTTGAGGTCGGCGACGGTCTTGCGTCCGCGCTCGGACTCGACGTAAAGCGGATCGAAGCCGTTGTCGATGTCGATCGAGTACTTGCCGTACGCCTGCTTCTTCTCGGCGGGGATGTCCTTCTTGCCCGCCAGGTCACGGATGTGACCGACCGAGCTGAGCACCTCGTAATCGTCGCCCAGGTACCCCTGGATCGACTTCATCTTCGTCGGGGACTCGACGATGACGAGCTTCTTGCCTTCTGCCAACGGGGGCGTCCTTCCTGTCGACGCACACCATACACGGGGAATCGCGGGTCGTCGCTGAGAGCATGTCACGGCGCCGACGGCGGACCGGCCCGCGCCGCCGCGCGGGCGACGACGCCGAAGGCGGGGGTCTCGACCACGACCGTGACCTCGGGGCCGACGCCGTCGCACGCCGCCAGCGCCACCCCCCACGCCGCGGCGAGGTCGGCGGCGCGCCCGCACGGCTCACCCGCGACGGCTCCGGATGCCGCGTCCGCCGCGGCGAGCGCGGCGGCGTCCGCCGCGGCCGCGAGCCTCTGCCCCTGCACGGCCGCGGCGCCGACGCCCAGCGCCGCGACCGTCACGGCGACCGAGGCGAGGGTCATCCCCACCGTGAGCACCGAACCCGCCATCACAGCCCGCCGGAGAGGGCGCAGGCTGTCGCGGACGTGCGCGGCAGCAGCACGAACCCGGTCGGTGCCGCCGCCCGCACGCACACGAGGTCGTCGCGGTTCTCGACGGTGACGGAGGCGCCGGCGAGCGTCGCCGCCACCGCCGCCTCCGCCTGCGCGAGGGGCTCGCCGCGGGCGATCAGTCGCGCGGCGTCGGCCGCGGCGTCCTGCAGCAGGACCGCGCGGGCTGCGGCGGCGAGCGCGCCGACGCCGAGTGCCATCGTCAACGCCGCGACGGGCAGCGCGATGGCGAGCTCGGCGGTCACCGACCCGCGGTCGCCGCCGCTGAGGGGCGCGCAGCGACGGGCGGTGCGCATCATGCGACGGTCAGCGCGCGCCGCACGAGGTCGGTGAGGATGCCGCGCACCTCGTCGCTGCGCATGATGACGACGAGCAGGCCGGCGAACGCCACGGCGGCCATCGTGGCGACGGCGTACTCGGCGGTGGCGGCGCCGGTCTCGTCGGCGAACAGGCGCGCGGCACGACGGCGGGTGAGGCGGGGGAAGGACATGGGGTTCTCCTGATCTCTCGGTGGATGCGGACACGTCAGAGGGTGAAGGCGGTCGTGGTGAGCACGCTCAGCAACATGGGCGCCACGCCCAGCAGCAGAAACGCCGGGAGCGTGCAGACGCCGAGCGGACGCAGCAGCCTTGCGGAGAGCTGCGCGGCGCGCAGGCGACCGGCGGTGCGGGCGTCGTGTCGGGCGAGCGCCGCGGTCGCGCGCAGCAGCTCGACCGCCGGCACTCCGGCGCGGCGCGAGAGCTCGAGCACCGGGGCGTCCGCTTCGGGCGACTCGCCGGTCGCCTCGGCGACCAAGGCGCGGGCCCGGTCGATCGAGACGCCGCCCGACAGCGCGATGGCGAGCAGGTCGTCGTGCAGGCCCGGGATGCCGCCACTCTCGCCCGCCTTCCTCACCAGCCGGGCCGACCAGCGCCGGCCCGCGACCGTGAGAACCGCGCCGCCCGCCAGGCACGCCCACCCGGCGGGACCGGTCAGCAGCACCCCGAGGGTGTCGAAGCCGAGCGCGATGCCCAGCGCGAGCCCGACGACCGGAAGCCACCCCATCAGTCGCGCGGTCGCGGCGGGTTCCGCCAGCGCGACTTCGACCTCGTCGGCGGCGACGCGCGCGTCGTCGGACGCGGATGCGATCGCCCGCAGGCTCGGCGCGAGCGGGGCGCCGACGACGGCCGCGACCTGCCACGCCGCGGCGAGCGCTCGCCATGACGCGTCCGCGCCGGAACCGAGGGCGCCGACAGCGCGCGTGACGGGTTCACCGCGTGCGACGGCGTCGGTGACGCGCCGCGCGGCGGCGTCGCCCGAGTCGGCGAGGTGCTCCCATGCGCGCGACGGCGCCACACCGGCCTCGAGCAGCACCGCCAGACGCAGGAGCGTGCCCGTCGGCGACGGCGGAGTGGAGCGCGTTCGCGTGGGAGGCACGGGATCACCACGACACGTGTTCGATCGCAAGACGCCCGTCGCTGCCGACGGTCGGTCGCCCCATCCCCGCGAGTCGCCGCACGCCGTCGACACCGCGCTCGAGGTGCAGGACGAGCCCGATCGCGCTCGCGACCTGGCGCGCGAGGGCGGTGTCGCCGAGACCCGCGAGGGCGCCGAGCGCCTCGAGCCGCGCCGGCACGTCGTCGAGGCCGTTGGCGTGGAGCGTGCCGGCCCCGCCGTCGTGGCCGGTGTTGAGCGCCGAGAGGAGCTCGCGCACCTCGTCGCCACGGCACTCCCCCACGACGAGCCGGTCGGGACGCATCCGCAGCGCTTCGCGCACGAGACGCGCGAGCCCGACCGCACCGGCGCCCTCGAGGTTGGGCTGGCGCGCCTCGAGGCGCACGTGGTGAGGGTGCGAGAGCGACAGCTCGGCGACGTCCTCGATCGTCACGATGCGCTCGCCGGGGGCGGCGCAGCCCAGCAGCGCCGACAGCAGCGTGGTCTTCCCCGACCCGGCGGCGCCGGTGACGAGGAGGTTCTCGCGCCGTGCGACGGCATCGCGCAGCATCCGCTCGGCGTCGTGGTCGAAAAGCCCCAGCGTGCGCAGATCGGCGAGGCCGGGTGAATCGAGCCGCGGAACGCGGATCGAGATGACGGTGCCCTCGGCCGAGATCGGCGGAAGCACCGCGTGCACCCGGACTCCCCCGTCGAGCCGCACGTCCATGCACGGAGTGCTGTCGTCGATGTGCCGACCGCCGGCGGCGATGAGCGAGACCGCGAGCTCGCGCACCTCTTCTTCGCCCGCGTGCCATGTCGGCACCAGCACGGCTCCGTCGCCCCGGTCGACGAACATGCCGGCCCCGCCGTTGACGAAGACATCGGTCACACCGGGAGCGTCGAGGAACGGTGCGAGGGGTGTCAGGGCGGGATGCCGCGGCGCAGGCGACCTCGAATCAATCTTGGCCTCAGCAGGAGCCGTCGGGCGCAGCGCGGCGGGCACGTCGGCGATGAACGGTGTCGTCGGCGCCACCCGCCACGCCTCATCGGGATCCGTCGCGACGGGCTCCGTGCGACGGCGGACGACGAAGGGGGCTGACATGGCTCCGACGCTAGGCGGCGCTCGTCTCGCGCATCGGCCGTGTCGTCGCATCCGTGGACGGCTGCGGCAGTCCGGTCGCCTGGGGAGGAGCCGATCGGCACCTCGCCCGACCAGGAAGGCCGGCACAGCAGAAAAGGGGCGGCATCCCATGGGGGGAATGGGATGCCGCCACGAGCGGCACCACAGTTCGGGGGGTGATTCGGGTGCCGCAATGCCAGAATCGATGTTCGGCCGGTGAAGAGCATACGCAACGATGCGCAACCTTCCAAACAATCTGCGGCGTCTTCGGGATGATATATCGGTTCCCGTCCAAAAACCGGGTACCCACTATCGGAGGTAGTGGGCATTCGGACCCCGTCGGTAGGGTGCCGTGCAGACTCGCCGTCCATCGGCATCCGACCGTGCAAAGGAGCGCTTCGTCATGAGCAGCCAGATCGACCACCTCTTGAATGAGGACCGCCGTTTCGCGCCGTCGCCCGAGTTCGCCGCCTCGGCCGTCGCCGACGCCGACCTCTATGCGCGCGCCGCCGACGACCGGCTCGGCTTCTGGGCCGAGCAGGCGAACGGCCTGCACTGGCACACCCCCTTCACGCAGGTGCTCGACTGGTCGAACCCGCCGTTCGCCCAGTGGTTCGCCGACGGCGAGCTCAACGTGGCCTACAACTGCCTCGACCGTCACGTCGAGGCGGGCAACGGCGACCGCGTCGCGCTGCTGTGGGAGGGCGAGCCCGGCGACGACCGTCGCGTGACCTACGCAGAGCTCACCGACGAGGTCAAGCGCGCCGCGAATGTGCTCGAGGGCCTGGGAGTGGTCGCCGGCGACCGTGTGGCGATCTACATGCCGATGATCCCCGAGGCGATCGCGGCCATGCTGGCCGTCGTGCGCATCGGCGCGATCCACTCGGTCGTCTTCGGCGGCTTCTCGGCCGACAGCCTGCGCGCACGCATCGACGACGCGGGCGCGAAGGTCGTCATCACCGCCGACGGCGGCTACCGCAAGGGCAAGGTGTCGCCGCTGAAGCCCGCGGTCGACCAGGCGCTCTCCGACCGCGGCTCGGGCGTGCAGGAGACCGTCGAGCACGTGCTGGTCGTTCGGCGCGGCGAGAACGAGGTCGACTGGACCGAGGGGCGCGACATCTGGTGGCACGAAGCCGTGTCCGCAGCATCCGCCGAGCACGAGGCGCCGGCGCTTCCCGCCGAGCATCCGCTGTTCATCCTGTACACGTCGGGGACGACCGGAAAGCCGAAGGGCATCCTGCACACGTCCGGCGGATACCTCACGCAGGCGGCCTTCACGAACCGCGTCGTGCACGACATCCACGCCGAGACCGATGTGTTCTGGTGCACGGCCGACATCGGCTGGATCACCGGCCACAGCTATGTGACGTACGGGCCGCTCGCCAACGGCGCCACCCAGGTGCTCTACGAGGGCACGCCCGACACCCCGCATCCGGGTCGCTGGTGGGAGATCGTCGAGAAGTACGGCGTGACGATCCTCTACACGGCCCCCACCGCGATCCGCTCCTTCATGAAGATCGGGCGCACCGTGCCGCAGAAGTTCGACCTGTCGAGCATCCGCCTGCTGGGATCGGTCGGAGAGCCCATCAACCCCGAGGCCTGGATGTGGTACCGCGACGTGATCGGCGCGGACGCGGCACCGATCGTCGACACGTGGTGGCA
>JAUHVN010000168.1 GCA_030425055.1 Actinomycetes bacterium
AGGACGACCCGGTCGGCCCACTCGGTGTGTACGGACAGACGAAGGCCGCGGGCGACGCCGTTGTCGCGACGGTTCCGCGGCACTACATCGTTCGGACGTCCTGGGTGATCGGCGAGGGCCGCAACTTCGTGCGGACGATGGCCTCGCTCGCGCAGCGTGGAGTCGACCCGTCGGTCGTCGACGAGATCCATTCGGTGGGCGACGCGGAGTCGTTCGCGATGACCCGCCGCCTCGCCCGCGAAGAGGGACTGCTCGTGGGCGGCTCGAGCGGCATGGCGGTCGTCGGCGCCCTCGCGGCGGCGCGCGATCTCGACGCCGATGCCATCGTCGTCGTGCTCCTGCCCGATCACGGCCGCGGCTATCTCAGCAAGGTGTTCGACGACGAGTGGATGCGGTCTCGGGGCTACGAGGTCGAGGAGGAGCAGCGATGAGCGACGAGAACGGAAGCAGTCGGAAGGGCTTCGCCAGCCGCGCGGTGCACGCCGGACAGGCCTTCGATCCGACGACCGGCGCGGTGATCCCTCCCGTGCACTTCTCGACGACGTACGCGCAGGACGGCATCGGCGGGCTGCGAGGCGGCTACGAGTACGGCCGCAGCGGCAACCCCACCCGCACCGCCCTCGAGACGCAGCTCGCGGCCCTCGAGGGTGGGCGACACGGCATCTCGTTCTCGTCCGGGCTCGCCGCCGAAGACGCCCTGCTGCGTGCGGCCCTCCAGCCCGGCGACGAGGTGCTGCTCGGCAACGACGTCTACGGCGGCACCTACCGCCTCATCGACCGAGTCCTCGGCCCGTGGGGCATCCGTCTGCGCGTCGTCGACATGAGCGACCTCGACGCCGTGCGTGCGGCCCTCGACGAGCGCGCGCCGAGGATGCTGTGGGTCGAGACCCCCAGCAACCCGATGCTGCGGATCACCGACATCGCCGAGCTGACCCGGCTCGGCCACGATGCGGGCGCCCTCGTCGTGGTCGACAACACGTTCGCGTCGCCCGCGCTGCAGCAGCCTCTCGCGCTCGGTGCCGACGTCGTCGTGCACTCGACGACGAAGTACCTGGGCGGCCACTCCGATGTCGTGGGCGGCGCGCTCGTGCTCGACGACGACGCGCTCGCCGAGCAGGCGCGCTTCCTGCAGTTCGCGGCGGGTGCCGTCTCGGGCCCGATGGATGCGTGGCTCACCACGCGCGGCATCAAGACGCTGCCGCTGCGCATGCGGCAGCACTCCGAGAACGCCCAGGCCGTGGCCGAGTTCCTGGCGGGGCATCCGGCCGTCGCGCACGTCTACTACCCGGGCCTGCCCGCCCACCCCGGGCACACGCTGGCCGCCTCGCAGATGTCGGGCTTCGGCGGCATCGTCTCGGCGCAGCTCGCCGACGCCGCCGCAGCGCGCCGCTTCGCGGAGTCGACCCGGATGTTCCAGCTCGCCGAGTCGCTCGGCGGCGTGGAGTCGCTCATGAACTACCCCGACGAGATGACCCACGCGTCGGTGCGCGGCACCGAGCTCGCCGTGCCCGCCGACCTCGTGCGCCTCTCGGTGGGGATCGAGACCGCCGACGACCTCATCGCCGACCTCGGCGAGGCGCTGCGCGGGCTCTGAGACGGCCGCGCCCGCGCGCCGCGACGCAGGAGATCACCACAGCGCAGGATGCCCCGGGCCGATCGGCTCCGACGCTGCGGCGATCTCCGACGCTGTGGCGTGAGCGCCGCTTGACGATCGGAAATGTTAGTCGCTAACATTCTGCCGTGACCAAACGCGAACGGACCCGTGCCGCCCTGCTTCGGGCGGCCTTCGAGCTGTTCGCGGAGCGGGGCTACGACGCCACGACCACGAAGGCGATCGCCGACCGGGCCGGGGTGACCGAGATGACGCTGTTCCGTCACTTCCCCGGCAAGGCATCGCTCGTGGTGGACGATCCGTACGACCCGCTCATCGCCGACGCCGTGCGTGCGCGCCCGGCGGACGAGCGCGCGATCGTGGCCGCGGCGCGGGCCGTGCTCGACGCGTGGTCGGCGGTCGAGCCGCCCGCAGTCGGGGCGGTGCGCGAGCGGCTGCGGCTCGTCGCCGAGACCCCGTCGCTGCTTCCCGCGCTGGCGGCCGGCAGCCGTGAGACCGAGCAGGCCATCGGGCGTGCCCTCGTCGATCGCGGCGACGACCGTGCCACGTCGGGCATCGTGGCGGCATCCGTCGTCGCAGGCCTCAACGCGGCTCTGCTGCAGTGGTCGCTGGAATCCGACGGCGATCTCGGCGAGGCGATCGCGACCGCCGTCCACGCCCTGGCAGGAGGTGCCGAATGACCATGCTCCAGCTCGACGGCGTCGCCCGCCGGTTCCGCGGCGGAGCCGGGGTCGCGGACCTGCACCTCGCCGTGCGCGCGGGCGAGATCGTCGCCCTCGTGGGGTTGAACGGCGCCGGCAAGACGACCCTGCTGCGACTGGCGCTGGGGATGCTGCGGCCCGACGCAGGAGAGGTGCGCATCGCCGGCACACCGCTGCGCCGCCTGCCCGTCTCCGCGTGGCGCGATGTCGGGCATCTGATCGAGGTGCCCTTCGCGTATCGCGAGCTCACCGTGCGCCAGAACCTCGAGATGGCCGCCCGCCTGCGGGGCGCACCGCTCGCGGTCGTCGACCGCGCCCTGCCTGCGTGGCGCCTCGACGCTCTCGCCGACCGCCGCGCAGGGCGGCTGTCTCTCGGCAACCGCCAGCGCGTCGGACTCGCCGCCGCGCTGCAGCACGATGCGAAGCTCGTGCTGCTCGACGAGCCGGCGAACGCGCTCGACCCGGCCGGCGTCCTCCTGTTGCGCGACGCACTGTCGGCCCGCGCGGCCGACGGCGCCGCGGTGCTGGTCAGCAGCCACCATCTCGACGAGGTCGCGCGCATCGCCGACCGCGTCGTCGTCATGAACCGCGGCCGCCTGATCGGCGAACTCGATGCGACCGGACACGATCTCGAGCGCACGTTCTTCGACCGCATCCACGCGGACGACCTCGAAGGTCAGCCCTCGTGAACGCGGCGATCCGCGTCGAGGCGGTCAAGTTCGCCCGCTCGACCGTCGGCATCGTCGCGACCGCCGCGATCGGAGCGGGGATCGCGGTGCTGTGCGCGGCCATGATGCTCGCGGTCGTCGCGGGCGAGCCGTCGATCGTCGCCCGTCTCGGCGAGTTCGGCACGTTCGACTGGCGGGGGATGCTGGGTGCCGCCGCCCAGATCACGTCAGCGGGTGCGTTCGTCGGGTTCGGCGTCGTCGCCGCCTGGCTCTACGCCCGCGAGTTCACCGAGGGCACGATCACCGGGTTGTTCGCGCAGCCGATCGGACGCGCGACGATCGCGGTCGCCAAGGCGGTGGTCTTCCTCGCGTGGGCCATCGGAGTGAGCGTCCTGATCGCCGCAGCACTTCTGCTGCTCGGACTCGCGTTCGGCTTCGGCCCGCCCGATGCCGAGACCGCGGCGGCGTTGGTCCGCCAGGCCGTGCTGGGCGTGCTCACCGCGGTTCTCACCCTGCCCGTCGCGTGGGTCTCGACGCTGTCGCGTTCGCTGCTGGCCGGGGTGGCGACGACCATCGGCTTCGTCGTCGTCGCACAGGTGGGCGTGCTCGCCGGGATCGACGGGTGGATGCCGCTCGCCGCCCCCGCTCTGTGGGCGCTGTCGGGGGGAACCGGCGCATCACCCGGCCAACTCGCACTCGCCGTCGCCGTCGGCGCGCTCGCACTCGCGGCGACGGCGTGGAGCTGGCATCGGCTGCAGCTCGACCGCTGACGCGGTGGGCGCAGGACACCCCGCTCGCTAGCCTGGGCGGGTGGACCCGGTCGTCGCGACACTCGTGATCCTGGTGCTGGCGATCGTCGCCTTCGTCAGCAACCGCGTGCCGCTGGGCATCGTCGCGATCGGCGTGGCGCTCGCCCTGTGGGCGACGGGCGTGCTGACCCTCAACGAGGCGCTCGCGGGGTTCGGCGACCCCACGGTGCTGTTCATCGCGGGCCTGTTCGTGGTCAGTGAGGCGCTCGACGCGTCGGGTGTCACCGCGTGGGCGGGGCAGAAGGTCATCGGACGGGCCGGCACGAAGCGCGCGACCCTCATCATCGTCATCTCGCTGCTCGCCGCCGGGGTGTCGGCGATCATCAGCGTCAACGGCGCCACCGCGGCCCTGCTGCCGCTGGTCGTCGTCGTCGCGGCGCGCGCGGCGATCCCCGCGTCGAAGCTGCTCATGCCGCTCGCGTTCGCGGCATCGGCCGGATCGATGCTGCTGCTGACGGGGACGCCGGTCAACATCATCGTCTCGGACTTCGCCGTCCAGGGCGGCGGCCGCGCGTTCGGCTTCTTCGAGTTCGCCCTCGTCGGTCTGCCGCTGGTCGTCGGCGCGACGGCGATCCTGCTGCTGCTGAGCGACCGCCTGCTGCCCGAGCGCACCGGCGCCATCATGCCGACCGACCTCGTGCGCCACGCGCGGCTGCTGCGCGAGCAGTACTCGCTGACCCTCGAGACCGGCGTGATCCTCAGCGCCGCCGGAGGGGTCAGCGAGGTCGTCGTCGCGCCGCGCTCGCCGCTCATCGGCGACCGCGTCTCGCCGGGCATGAAGACACCGACGGGCGACCTGGTCGTGCTCGCCGTGCGCCGCGGAGACGACCTGCTCAACATGCCCGACATCCGCATCCGGGTCGGCGACGTGCTGCTGCTGCAGGGCACGTGGGACGAGCTGTCGCGGCAGGCATCCGCCCCCGGGGTGCTCGCGGTGACGCCGCCCGAGAGCCTGCGCCGCTCGGTGCCGCTCGGCCGGGGCGCGAAGCGGTCGCTCGTCATCCTCGCCGCGATGATCCTGCTGCTGGCGACCGGTGTCGTGCCGGCCGCCGTCGCGGCGCTGCTGGCCGCCGGCGCCCTCGTGGTGTCGGGGGCCGTCACGCCGACGCGCGCCTACCGGTCGATCTCGTGGACGACGATCGTGCTCATCGCGGGGATGATCCCGCTGTCGACGGCGTTCATCCAGACCGGCACCGCCGACCTCGTCGCGGGTGCGCTGCTCGGGATGCTGGGCGACTCGGGCCCGCAGGTGGCGCTCCTGGTGCTCGTGGTGCTGACCGTGGTGCTCAGCCAGCTCATCAGCAACACGGCGACGGTGCTGATCGTCGCGCCGATCGCGCTGTCGCTGGCATCCGACATGGGCGTCTCGGTGCTGCCGTTCATGATGGCCCTCACCGTGGCGGGCGCCGCGGCGTTCCTCACCCCGATCGCCACACCGGCGAACCTCATGGTGATGGAGCCGGGCGGGTACTCCTTCGGCGACTACTGGAAGCTCGGCACCCCGCTCGCGCTGTTCTTCATCGCGATGGCCGTGCTGTACGTACCCCTCATCTGGCCGTTCTGAGCCCTAGAGTCGGACGCATGGGCAGGTTCATCTACGACACGGTCGCGAACTCGGTCGACATCGAGGATCGCACTCTCGCGCACCTGCGCGTGGTGGTCATGAACAAGCTGCGGCGGTCGGAGCCGTTCATGTTCGACGTCGAGATCGGCGACGGCAGCGGGCGACGCAGCTTCTGGATCCACCCGTCGGTGCCGCTGCAGTTCCACTTCTTCGGCGGCCGCCAGCCGCGCATCAACCGCGCGTGGGTCGAGGCGCTGATGCAGGCGGCGAGCGGGCCCAACGGCCTCACGATCGTGCCCGAGCCCGACGAGACCGCCGCCGAGTCGAAGTCCGCGGAGGGCTGAATCAGACCAGGTCGCGGCTGCGCGCCGTCACGTCGGCGTCGACGACGGTGAGCGTGTCGATCTCGAGGTTCTCGACCTCGACCTTGCCGAGCGACACGTCGCGATCGCCCGCGTCCGCGGCATCCGGTTCGGCGCCCTCGAGGTGCTCGGGCACCAGCATGATGCCGCCCGACGAGTTCGCCGAATTCGCAAGACCCTCGATCCAGCTGCGACTGAGCTCAGCCGGCTCGGGGTCGTCGAAGACGAATCGCAGCGGGATCGCGGGATGCAGCCAGATCGTGCTGCGTCCGCGCGGCTGGTCGTCGGGATGCCGCCACGAGACGGTGAAGCTCTCGTTGCGGCGCAGCTTCGTCGCGATGACCACCTTCAGGTGCGCCAGCGCGCGGTCCTCGATGTGGATCGGTGTCTCCGATCCGCCGTAGTAGATGGTTCCCACGCGAGCATCCTACGACGACGGCGTTACAGGCGGGTCCAGGCCTCGGTGAGCACGCCGCGCAGGATCTGCTCGATCTCGTCGAACTCCGCCGGCCCGATCGTCAGCGGCGGGGCGAGCTGGATGACGGGGTCGCCGCGGTCGTCGGCGCGGC
>JAUHVN010000169.1 GCA_030425055.1 Actinomycetes bacterium
CCACGAACAAGCCCAAGCCACTTGCATCCCGCAGGCCGCTTGACATAGGAGATAATCATGACGATCGCCGACGGTGCCTCGATCCTGTCCGTGAACGGACGCACTCCAGTACTGGGAGACGGTGCGTTCGTCGCCGCGGGTGCGCGCGTGATCGGTGCGGTCACGCTGGGTGCCGGAGCGAGCGTCTGGTACAACGCGGTGCTGCGCGCCGACGGCGACACCATCACTGTCGGCGACGACAGCAACGTGCAGGACAGCGTGTCGATCCACGTCGACCACGGGTCGCCCGTGCTCATCGGCCGCGAGGTGTCGATCGGTCACAACGCGGTGGTCCACGGCTGCACGATCGGCGACGGCTCACTCATCGGAATGGGCGCGGTGATCCTGAACGGCGCGCGGATCGGCAGCGGATGCCTGGTCGCGGCGGGCGCCGTCGTGCTCGAGGGCAGCGAGGTGCCCGACGGATCGCTGGTCGCCGGGGTGCCTGCGAAGGTGCGCCGAGAGCTCACCGACGAGGAACGAGCGAAGCTACGGGCCAACGCCGATGCCTACCGCCGTCACACCGCCGAGCACCGCGGCGCCGTCTGAACACAGGAAGCCCCCGCCGGGACTGGGGGATCCGTCGGCGGGGGCGGATGAGCACCGGGAAGCCCGAATCCGGTTGCCATCCTGAGCGTGGGAGTGAAGCGGCGACCCGAACGCCACTGTGCTCGACCTCTTCGCTCACCTGTTGTTGTGGTGCCACGCTACGACGGCGGCCGGCGTAGACGTGCCTCTTGACCCGGCATCCGTCCGCCTGCTATCGCTACCGAATCCGACGGCACTCGCACGAAAGGTCCGCTCTGCCGCTTGCGGCGACACAACGGACCTTTGGAGGGGGCGACGGGAATCGAACCCGCACAACCAGTTTGGAAGACTGGGACTCTACCATTGAGCTACGCCCCCGCAGCGGCGAGCCGCGGCCTCGCACAAGTGTAGTGGAACGCGATCGGATCCCTTCGCACCCTCCGATCCGTCGCCGGGGTCGCGCGTCGGCTAGACTTCTCAGGGCCGATTCGGCGTACGCACGCGTGCGCACCCGCCCGGGGCGTAGCTCAGCTTGGTAGAGCGCCCGCTTTGGGAGCGGGAGGCCGCAGGTTCAAATCCTGTCGCCCCGACGCCACGGCCCCCACCGACCACACCCCCGCGCGAGTATGCGCGCGGAAACGACGAGGAGACACGACAGGCATGGTCAACAGCACCGTCGAGAAGCTCAGCCCGACGCGGGTGAAGCTGCACATCACGGTCAGCCCCGATGAGCTGAAGCCGAGCATCACCCACGCGTACGAGCACATCGCGAAGGACGTGCAGATCCCGGGCTTCCGCAAGGGCAAGGTCCCTGCGCCGATCATCGACCAGCGCATCGGCCGTGTCGCCGTGCTCGAGCACGCCGTCAGCGACGGCCTCGACGGCTTCTACCGCACGGCCGTCGAGCAGAACGGGCTCCGCGTCATCGGCCGTCCGAGCGCCGAGGTCGTCGAGTGGCCGAACGAGAAGGACTTCACCGGCGACCTCGAGGTCGACATCGAGGTCGACGTGCGCCCCGACTTCGAGCTGCCTGCATTCGAGGGCACCACGATCGAGGTCGACGCGATCGAGGTCGACGAGGCCGCGATCGACGAGGAGCTCGACAAGCTGCGCGGCCGCTTCGGCACGCTCGTGACCGTCGACCGCCCCGCGACCACCGGCGACTTCGTCGAGCTCGACCTCGTGGCGACCATCGACGGCGCCGAGGTCGACCGCGCCGACGGCGTCTCGTACGAGGTCGGTTCGGGCGAGCTGCTCGAGGGCATCGACGAGGCCATCGACTCGCTGACCGCCGGCGAGGACACCACGTTCCGCTCGAAGCTCATCGGCGGCGACAACGCCGGCGACGAGGCCGAGGTGTCGGTCACGGTCAAGGCCGTCAAGGAGCGCGAGCTGCCCGACGCCGACGACGACTTCGCCCAGATCGCGAGCGAGTTCGACACGATCGCCGAGCTGCGCGACAGCCTGAGCGAGCGCGTCGGCCAGCAGTCGACCTTCACGCAGGCATCCGCCGCGCGCGACAAGCTCGTCGAGCAGCTGGTCGACGGCGCCGACATCCCCGTGCCGCCGCAGCTCATCGAGGACGAGGTTCACAACCACCTCGAGTCCGAGGGCCGCCTCGAGGACGACGAGCACCGCGCCGAGGTCGCCGAGGCCAGCGAGAAGCAGTTCCGCACGCAGATGGTCCTCGACGCGATCGTCGAGAAGTTCGAGGTGCAGGTCTCGCAGGACGAGCTGACCCAGTACCTCGTGCAGTCGGCGTCGCAGTACGGCATGGCGCCGCAGGACTTCGTCAACGCGCTGCAGGAGAACAACCAGCTGCCCGCGATGGTCGGCGAGGTCGCCCGCAACAAGGCGCTCGCCGTCGCGCTCGGCAAGGTCACGGTCGTCGACTCCGCCGGCAAGCCGGTCGACCTCACCGGTTTCATCGCCGTCGAGGACGAGGCCGCCGCCGAGGAAGAGGTCGTCGAGGAGGCCGAGGAGATCGCGGATGCCGCGGCCGACGCCGAAGCCGAGGCCGAGGCCGCGCCCGCCGAGAAGCCCAAGAAGAAGGCTGCGGCGAAGAAGAAGGCGTCGGAGTAAGCCGACCGGACAGGTTCCGAACGGGGCGGATGCTGCGGCATCCGCCCCGTTCTCTCTGCCCAGGGCGAACACGGGCGGGTGCGCGTCGGCGCGCCGGTAGATTCGTGTGCGACGAACACGGAATCAGGAGTGTCACATGGCCGAACCACTTGTCGCGACGAGCGTCTTCGACAGGCTGCTGAAGGACCGCATCATCTGGCTGGGGTCGGAGGTGCGCGATGAGAACGCGAACGAGATCTGCGCCAAGATCCTGCTGCTGGCCGCCGAGGACTCGCAGAAGGACATCTACCTCTACATCAACTCTCCCGGTGGCTCGATCACCGCGGGCATGGCGATCTACGACACGATGCAGTTCGTGCCCAACGACATCGTCACCGTCGGCATCGGCATGGCCGCCTCGATGGGTCAGCTCCTGCTGACGGCCGGTACTAAGGGCAAGCGGTACATCACCCCCAACGCCCGCGTGCTGCTGCACCAGCCGCACGGCGGCTTCGGCGGAACCGCGAGCGACATCCAGACCCAGGCGCAGCTGATCCTCGACATGAAGAAGCGTCTGGCCGAGATCACGGCCGCGCAGACCGGCAAGAGCGTCGAGCAGATCAACGCCGACGGTGACCGCGACCGCTGGTTCTCCGCGGACGAGGCGCTCGAGTACGGCTTCGTGGACCACATCCGCGAGTCGGCGACCGACGTCGTCGGCGGCGGCGGCACGGCGAACTGACGGCGGCGAGAGAAGAGAGCGAAACCCGAATGAACACCCCGACCTTCGGCATCCCGAACGCCCCGCAGGGCCTGCAGATGCCCGGCAGCCGCTACATCCTGCCGCAGTTCGAGGAGCGCACGGCCTACGGCTACAAGCGCCAGGACCCCTACAACAAGCTGTTCGAAGACCGCGTGATCTTCCTCGGCGTGCAGGTCGACGACGCGTCGGCCGACGACGTCATGGCGCAGCTGCTCGTGCTGGAGTCGCAGGATCCCGACCGCGACATCATCATGTACATCAACTCGCCCGGCGGCTCGTTCACGGCGATGACGGCGATCTACGACACCATGCAGTACGTGTCGCCGCAGATCCAGACCGTCGTCCTGGGCCAGGCCGCTTCGGCGGCGGCGGTGCTGCTCGCCGCCGGCGCGCCCGGCAAGCGCCTCGCGCTGCCCAACGCGCGCATCCTCATCCACCAGCCGGCGATGGGCGAGGCCGGTCACGGCCAGGCCTCCGACATCGAGATCCAGGCCGCCGAGATCATGCGCATGCGCACGTGGCTCGAGCAGACGCTCGCGCACCACTCGAAGCGCACCGCCGACGAGGTCAACAAGGACATCGACCGCGACAAGATCCTCTCGGCAGAGGAGGCCGTCGAGTACGGTCTGGTCGACCAGGTGCTGACCACGCGCAAGCGCGGTCAGGCAGCCATCACCTCCTAGGCGCACCAGCGCCCCCCACCGAGCCCCGCACGCCGCATCGCGTGCGGGGCTCGGCGTTCGCCAGGCGCGAATCCACAATCCGCGGGCCAATCCCGGCGGGCGTCGCCGGGAGCGGTTAGGCTCGGAACACGTTCGGTCCCGCAGGGTTCCGCCCGATCTGGAGGATGCACATGGCTCGCATCGGTGAGAGCGCCGACCTGTTCAAGTGCTCGTTCTGCGGAAAGAGCCAGAAGCAGGTCCAGCAGCTGATCGCCGGCCCCGGCGTCTACATCTGCGACGAGTGCGTCGAGCTGTGCAACGAGATCATCGAAGAGCGCATGGCCGAGTCCGCGTCGGGCGCGGTCGCCGACTTCGATCTGCCGAAGCCGCGTGAGATCTACGCGTTCCTCGAGGAGTACGTCGTCGGTCAGAAGGACGCGAAGCGGGCCCTGTCCGTCGCCGTCTACAACCACTACAAGCGCGTGCGCGCGCACGGCACCATCCAGGCCGCCGAACAGCGTGCCGACGAGGTCGAGATCGCGAAGAGCAACATCCTGCTGCTGGGGCCCACCGGCTGCGGCAAGACGTACCTCGCGCAGACGCTCGCGAAGCGCCTGAACGTGCCCTTCGCCGTCGCGGACGCCACGGCGCTGACCGAAGCCGGCTACGTCGGCGAAGACGTCGAGAACATCCTGCTCAAGCTGCTGCAGGCGGCCGACTTCGACACGAAGCGCGCCGAGACCGGCATCATCTACATCGACGAGGTCGACAAGGTCGCGCGAAAGGCCGAGAACCCCTCCATCACCCGTGACGTCTCGGGCGAAGGCGTGCAGCAGGCCCTGCTGAAGATCCTCGAGGGCACGGTCGCCTCGGTGCCGCCGCAGGGCGGGCGCAAGCATCCGCATCAGGAATTCATCCAGATCGACACGACGAACGTGCTGTTCATCGTCGCCGGAGCGTTCGCGGGCCTCGAGGACATCATCTCGGCGCGTGTCGGCAAGCACGGCGTCGGCTTCGGGGCCCCGTTGCACAACAAGGGCGAGGACCTCGATCTGTTCAGCGAGGTGCGTCCCGAGGACCTGCACAAGTTCGGGCTCATCCCCGAGTTCATCGGTCGTCTGCCGGTCGTCGCGTCGGTGTCGCCGCTCGATCGCGAGGCGCTCATGGAGATCCTCACCGAGCCGAAGAACGCGCTCATCAAGCAGTATCAGCGCATGTTCGAGCTCGACGACGTCGCCCTCGAGTTCGAGCGCGATGCCCTTCAGGCGATCGCCGACATGGCGGTGGCGCGCAAGACGGGCGCGCGCGGACTCCGCGCGATCCTCGAGGACGTGCTCGGCCCGATCATGTTCGAGATCCCGTCGACCGAAGACGTCGACAAGGTCATCGTGACGCGCGCGGCCGTCGAGGACGGTGCCGCACCCACCCTGGTGCTGCGCCAGAAGCGCAAGAGCGCCTGACGCAGCCCCTCGGGCGTCTGGTCAGGCCGCCAGGCCGCGTCGCTTCAGCAGCGGCTCGATCTCGGCGTCGCGACCGCGGAAGTCGCGGTACGCCTCGAGGGGGTCCTTCGACCCGCCCACGCCGAGCAGCCGCTCGCGGAAGCGGTCGCCGTTCGCACGGTCGAGACCACCGTTCTCGCGGAACCAGTCCACGGTGTCGGCGTCGAGCACCTCGCTCCAGATGTACGAGTAGTACCCGGCGCTGTAGCCGCCTGAGAACACATGCGCGAAGTAGGTCGACGAGTACCGCGTCGGCACCGCGGGCTCGTCCAGCCCGATGTCGGCGAGGGCGGATGCCTCGAACTCCGCGACGTCGTCGACGGCCGCGGCATCCGAAGCCGTCACCGAGTGCCAGGCCTGATCGAGCCACGCGGCCGCGAGGTACTCGCTCGTCGCGAAGCCCTGGTTGAACGTCTCGGAGGCCTGCAGGCGCTCGACGACATCGGCGGGAAGCGGCTCGTCGGTCTCGATGTGGCGCGCATAGGCCGAGAGCACCTCGGGCCAGTACATCCACATCTCGTTGACCTGACTGGGGAACTCCACGAAGTCGCGGAACACGTTCGTGCCGGCGAAGTGCGGGTAGGTGACGGTGGCGAAGAGACCGTGAAGGGCATGTCCGAACTCGTGGAAGAGCGTCGTGACCTCATCCAGGGTCAGCAGCGTGCGGGCACCCGCGCCGGGCTTGGGCACGTTCAGGTTGTTCACCACGACCGGCCGCGTGCCCC
>JAUHVN010000170.1 GCA_030425055.1 Actinomycetes bacterium
TCGCTGTCGACGCTCGGCGACGCGTCGTCGAAGGGCTGGACGATCTTCTTCGCGATCGTGAGCATCATCGCCGGTGTCGCGCTGCTGTTCTCGCCGCTGTACATCGCCATCCTCTGGTGGCTGATCGGTATCGCGCTCATCGTGCTCGGTGTCATCAACATCGTGCGCGCGTTCACGTTCGGCAAGAACGCCTGACCGCTCGGTCCCAGACGAAGCCCCCCGGGATGCGTCCCGGGGGGCTTCGTCATGGTTCCAATAGTTCCGTCAGCCGACGGGCAGGTACCGCCGCCACCAGTCGAGGATGACCTCGAACCGCTGCACGCGATGGCGGGGCCGACCCGCCCGGCTGAGCTCGTGGCCTTCACCCGGGAAGACCACCAGCTCGGCGTCGACTCCCCCGCGCTTGAGTGCGCTGTAGTATCGGGTCGCCTGCTCGAGCGGGCACCGGTAGTCCTGCTCCGAGTGCAGCACGAGGGTCGGTGTGCGCACGCGCTCCACGACGGCCATCGGGCTCTGGGCCTCGACCGCTTCCGCCTCGACGCCGACGTACTCGTCGCCGAAGAACGAGCCGATGTCGCTCGTCCCCCGGAACGAGACGGGGTCGAGGAACCCGCGCTCGACGATCGCGCCCGCGAACCGGTGCTCGTGCGCGATGATCCACGCCGTCAGGTACCCGCCGTACGAGCCGCCCATCACACCGACGCGTGCGGCGTCGAGCCGCTCGTCCGATTCCAGCGCACCGTCGAGGAAGTCGATGACGTCGTGGAAGTCGAGGGTTCCCATCGCGTGCCGGATGCTGCGCCCGTGGCTCCGCCCGTAGCCCGCCGAACCTCGGGGGTTGCAGTAGACCACCGCGTAGCCGGCATCCACGAGCACCTGTGTTTCGTCGAACAGGTGTATGCCGTGGGACGCATACGGTCCGCCGTGGATCTGGAGGATGACCGGGAACGGCCCCTCTCCCCCGGGCGTCGCGACCCATCCGTGCACCGGGTAGCCGTCGCGACCGTCGACCGTCAGCTCACGCGGCGCGACGATGCCCGCGGCCGCCGCTGCCCCGCCGAACGCGGTGAGCTGCCGCCGCTGCTCTCCTTCGAGCACGAACAGCTCGCCGAAGGAATCGGGGACGGCGCCGCTGAAGACGATGCGGTCGCCGGATGCCGCATGCCCGCCGACCTCGATGTCTCCACCCACGAGCTCGACGGAGCCGCCGCGGCGGTCGATGCGCAGCAGGCGTACGCGACCGTGCAGGCGGTCCTGGACCAGGATGTCCTCCCCGACGGGTGTGAGGTGGCTGCCCACCTCGCCGAGGTCCATCGTCTCGGCATCGGTGAGCCGCCGCGGGCCCCCGGCGTCCAGCAGCCACAGGGCGACACCGGGCGCGACGAAGTCGATGCCGTCTGGACCGGTCTCGTACGCCAGCAGCAGCACGGCGCCGTCGTCGGCGACAGCGAGGTCGGAGATGCCGAGACCCGCGTCTGCCGGCAGCACCTCGCGGCTGCCCGACCCGTCGACGCGCACGGCGATCACACGACTCCTCAAGTCGCGGCACGCGGGTTCGATGTCGTCGGGGACCGTGAGGATCTCGGTGCCGTCGGCGCTGAAGACGACGCCACCGTGCGACGTCGACCCGTCGGTCAGCTGACGCGCGGTCGCGGCCACCACTCGGCGCTCGGGCTGCGGCACACCGTCGGGCAGCGCGACCGCGGCCGGCTCGTAGAAGGGCTCGGCGTCGGTCGCGGGCGCCGCGACCACGAAGAGGTGGGCGGGCCGATCCGCGAGGTAGCCGAGACCGTCGGCGTGCCAGCGCACGCCGGTGATGCGACGGGGTGCTTCGGCGGCGGCATCCAGCTTCTCGACCGTGCCGTAGCGCCCGTGCTCGGGCACGCGCGCCGTGAACGCCAGCTGGTCGCCGTCCGGCGACCAGTCGAACCCGTCGACGCCCGCGGGCGCGTCCGTCGCCTGGACGGGCTCCCCTCCCCCGACGTCGACCACGAAGATCTGGCCGCGCCCCTGGGCGTCGCCGCGGATGAACGCGATGGAGCGCCCGTCGGGCGACAGACGCGGCGACGAGTCGGCGGTGCCGCGCGTAAGCCGCCGCGGAGTGCCGTCGGGCAGGTCGACCCGCCAGAGCTGGCCAACCGAGCGGTTGGCGGCGAGGTCGGGGCGCGACGCCGCGAAGACCGCGAACGACCCGTCCGACGCGATGTCGGGGCGGCCGACCGCGACGAGCGTCTCGATGTCGCTCGCGCGCACGTCACTCCCCCGCGAACGAACCGGTGTCGCCGACCAGGCGCGTGTTGTCGTCGGGCACGGGGTCGACGGCGGCGCGCGCGACCTCGGCGGCGAACTCCGACACGTTGTAGAGCTTGCCGGCAGACTCGCGACGCGAGGCGATGGCGCCGGGGTTGGCGCGCTCGAGCAGCGTCGCCGTGATCGTGCCCTCGATCATGTCGCCCGAGACGACCGTGAAGCCGATGCCGCGCTCGGCGAGGCCGGGGATGCGCTCGCGCAGCGCGTCCTCGCCCGCTCGCTTGGACAGGGCCACGGGCTCGTACTCGGGCATCGTGGGGGTCGTGCGGATGAAGTGGGCCTGGTGGCTGGTCACGAACACGACGCGCGATCCGTCGCCCATGAGCGGAAGCGCGGCCTCGAGCACGTTCACCTGCGCATCGCGGTTGAGCTTGAGCGCGTAGTCCTCGGCCATGCCCGATTCCATGCCGCCGGACGCGTTCAGCACGAGGATGTCGAGCGACCCGAACGTCGCCTTCACCTCGTCGAACATCGCTGCGACCGATGCCGGGTCGGTCAGGTCGGCGCCCACGACGAGCGCCCGGACGCCGAGCTCACGCAGCTGCTCGGCGAGCTTCTCGGCGCGCGGCGCCTTGTTGCGGTAGTTGATCACGACATCGGCCCCCGCCTCGGCGAGGTAGCGGACGGTGTCGGCGCCGATCCCCCGCGACGAACCGGTCACCAGTGCGGTACGGCCCGAGAGCGATCCGGATTCGAGGGGCTGGGTCATGTGCGGACTCCTGTTGCTGGCGGTGCGATCCGGCGACCCGCCGGACCGTCTCGACCCTACCAATCCGGCGCCGCGCGACCCCCGCGTTGGTAGTCTCATCAGCAAGACGGAGGAGGACGAGCGATGCTGCCGGACCTGACGCAGTACATGTGGATTCTGTGGCTCGCGCTGGCCTTCGTCTTCGTGATCGTCGAGCTGGTGACGCTCGAATTCACCTTCCTGATGCTCGCCGCGGGCAGCCTCATCGGCGGTCTCGGCGTCAATCTCCTCGGCGGCCCGTGGTGGCTGCAGATCGCGATGGCGGCGATCCTGTCGGCGCTGCTCCTGTTCACGATCCGCCCGCTGCTGCTGCGCGCCCTGCGCAAACGGAACCCCGCCGTCGCGACCAACGTCGACGCCCTCTACGGCATGGCCGGACGCGTGATCGCCCCCTTCGTCGACGGCGCGGGATCCGTGCGCCTCGAGAACGGCGAGAGCTGGACGGCCCGTCTCGCCGACGGCGTGCCCGACGCCGGCTTCGACGTCGGTGCGCGCGTCACCGTCGCGGCCGTCCACGGCGCGACCGTCGAGGTGCAGGCCGTCACTCCCCCCGCAGAAAGGACCCCCGACGATGATTGACCCCGGAGCCTTCATCGGCCAGATCTTCATCATCGTGCTGCTGGTCGTCCTGGCGATCTTCGTGATCGTCGTGATCTTCCGCTCGATCCGCATCATCCCGCAGGCGTACGCCGGCATCGTGGAGCGGCTCGGCCGCTACCAGCGCACGCTGAGCCCCGGACTGAACCTGCTCGTGCCGTTCATCGACCGGCTGCGGCCGCTCGTCGACATGCGCGAGCAGGTCGTGTCGTTCCCGCCGCAGCCGGTGATCACCGAGGACAACCTCGTCGTCTCGATCGACACGGTCGTCTACTTCCAGGTCACCGACGCGCGGGCCGCGACCTACGAGATCGCCAACTATCTCAGCGCCGTCGAGCAGCTCACCACGACCACCCTGCGAAACGTCGTCGGCGGGCTCAACCTCGAAGAGGCGCTCACCAGCCGCGACAACATCAACGGCCAGCTGCGCGTCGTGCTCGACGAGGCGACGGGCAAATGGGGTCTGCGCGTCTCGCGCGTCGAGCTGAAGGCGATCGATCCGCCGCTGTCGATCCAGGACTCGATGGAGAAGCAGATGCGCGCCGAGCGCGACCGCCGTGCCGCGATCCTGACGGCGGAAGGGTCGAAGCAGTCGCAGATCCTCGAGGCCGAAGGCCGCCGCCAGGCCGAGATCCTGCGCGCCGAGGGCGACAAGCAGGCTGCGGTGCTGCGCGCACAGGGCGAGTCCGAGGCGATCGAGATGGTCTTCGACGCCATCCACAACGGCGACCCCGACGACAAGCTGCTCGCCTATCAATACCTGCAGACGCTGCCGAAGATCGCCGAGAGCGCGTCGAGCAAGATGTGGATCATCCCGAGCGAGTTCACCGAAGCCCTCAAGGGCATCGGCGACGCCTTCGGGGGTCGTGCGCCCGCCTCCCCTGCGCCCAAGACGCCCCGCCCCACGGTCTCGCGCGGAGCGGGCACGGCCGCGGACGCCGCAGTGGCGGCCGCCCGCGAGGCGGCATCCGCCGCCGACGACATCGCCACCGAGGCGCGCAACCGCACGCCGGGCGTCGCCGGTGAACCGGGCGTCTGACCGCCGGCCGCACCCCTGGTTCGCCGGGCGCCCGCCGCGGGTGCTCGCTCACCGGGGGCTGGTCACCGACGCCGATGCGGCGCACGGCGTCGTCGAGAACTCCTTCGCGGCCGTCGCCGCCGCCGACGCCGCCGGCGCGCGTTACGTGGAATCGGACTGCCACCTGACCGCTGACGGTGTCGTCGTGCTGTTCCACGACGACGACCTCACGCGCGTGACCGGCGATCCGCGGAAGGTCGCCGACGTCTCCTCCCGCGAGCTCGAGGACCTCATGTCCGGACGAGGCGGGCTCATCACGCTCGCGCAGGCTCTCGAGGCGTTCCCCACGACACGGTTCAACCTGGATGTGAAGGCACCGGATGCCGCGGAGCCGGTCGGCCGCCTCGTCGCCCCGCACGCAGCGCGCGTGCTGCTGACGAGCTTCTCGGACGACCGTCGACGGGTGGCGCTGCGGGCCGCGACGACGGGCGGCGCCGAGCGTCCCGCGACGTCGGCCGGCACGGCGACGATCGCCCGGCTTCTGCTCTCGGTCGCCGTCGGTGCGCGGGCCTGGACGCGACGCATCCTGCGCGGCATCGACGCGCTGCAGGTGCCCGAGAAGCGCGGCGCGATCCGCATCGTGACGAAGCGGATGCTGGCGGCAGCGCACCGCAACGGCGTGGAGGTCCACGTGTGGACGGTCAACGACGAGGCCGACATGCGCCGCCTCCTGGCGCTCGGCGTCGACGGGCTCGTGACCGATCGGGCCGACGTCGCACTGCGCGTCGTGGGTGCCTGACCGGGTGGTTCCCCGGCGTCCGCTGAGCATCGGCTGTGAAAGGTCTCTCAGCGCGCCCCGTTCGGATTGTCCACCCAGGTGAGGCCGTTAGACATGACAGCGGACGAGAGGACCACACAATGGCAGATCGCAGCCTTCGAGGCATCCGACTCGGCGCCCAGAGCCTACAGAGCGAAGAGGGCGTCGTCTTCCACGAGCGCGCGCAGCACACCTACCAGTGCACGTCGTGCGACCGTGACACCACCATGACTTTCGCGGCCGACGCCGAGGTCCCCGAGGCCTGGGAGTGCCGCACGTGCGGTGCCGAGGCGCTGCTGCGCATCGGCGACGGCACGGCGACCGTCGACCACTCCGGCGACAAGACCCCGCGCAGCCACTGGGACATGCTGCTGGAGCGTCGCACCATCCCCGAGCTCGAGCAGCTGCTCGAAGAGCGCCTCGCCTTCATCCGCGCCCGTCGCGGCGCGTCCGAGGACGCATCGGTCGACAAGATCAGCGCCTGACCTCGGTCACCCTTCGACGCCGGTCCCCTGCGGGGCCGGCGTCTTCGCTGTGCGCCGGGACCGCGCGGCCACGATCGCACCGAGTGCGACGAGCGCGGCAAGGCTCCCCCACCCCAGCAGGGCCTGCACCCACGGTCCGACGATGACGGCGGGCGTGAGGCCGGTGCGCAGTTCGACGGTCGTGAGCAGAGCCCCGGGCTCGTCGGCGGGAAGGCCGTCGACGGTCGAGCCGTCGGGCGCGATGACCTGACTCGTGCCCACCGTCGAGAGGTTGA
>JAUHVN010000171.1 GCA_030425055.1 Actinomycetes bacterium
AAGCTCTCCAAGCGCGACCCCAAGGCCGACCTCTTCCTGCAGCGCGAGAAGGGGTTCATCCACGAGGGCCTGCTCAACTACCTCGCCCTGCTCGGCTGGTCGATCGCCGCCGACCGCGACGTGTTCACGATCGAGGAGATGGTCGGTGCGTTCGACATCGCCGACGTCAACCCGAACCCGGCGCGCTTCGACCAGAAGAAGGCCGAGTCGATCAACGGAGACCACATCCGGATGCTGGAGCCCGCCGACTTCGCCGCGCGCATCGTGCCGTACCTCGCCGCGGCGGGTGCGGTCGACGAGACCCCGACCGACCAGCAGCGGGCGCTCATCGGGGCATCCGCTCCGCTCGTGCAGGAGCGCGTGCAGCTGCTGGGCGATGTGCCCGGCATGCTCGGGTTCCTGTTCCGCGACGAGGTGTCGTACGACGAGGACGCGCTGCGGTCGCTGCCCGACAACGCCGGCGAGGTGCTCGTCGCGTCGGTCGCCGCGCTCGAGCTGGTCCCCGAGGCGGAGTTCACCGCGGCCGCCGTGCAGGAGGCGCTCACGCGCGCGCTCGTCGAGGGTCTCGAGCTCAAGCCGCGCGTCGCGTACGGGCCACTGCGTGTCGCGCTGAGCGGACGCCGCGTGTCACCGCCGCTGTTCGAGTCGATGGAGCTGCTCGGCAAGCCTGAGACGCTGCGACGCCTCGGCGCGCTGGTCGAGCACCGCGCCTGATAGCGGCCGACCGCTGCCGGGCCGGTTTGGCGGGGTCGCGTGCGTCGTCTAGACTTGATCTTCGGCACGACTCCGGTCGACACCGGTGGGGTATGGTGTAATTGGCAACACGGCTGATTCTGGTTCAGTTGTTCTTGGTTCGAGTCCAGGTACCCCAGCACTGTTTTCCGCAGGATTCCGCATCAGAATCCACCCTCGTTTAGAGGCTTCTCGACCTGTCTGACCGGGTCCGGGACCAGATACGGGACCAAAAACCCTCCGGCACGTCCGTGCGCCAGGTTTGTCTCCCGATCTCCACGCTCTCGTGGCATCCCGTACGGGTGTTCACGGAGAATGTCGGCGCACCTGATGTGCATGGACATCGGCACTTCCGGCATCGCACCGCCGGACTTCAAGACGCAGGCGGAGATCGCCGACATCATCAAGGTGCCCGAGCGCACGCTCGAGGACTGGCGTCTCAACCACGTCGGCCCGCCGTACATGAAGCTCGGCCGGCACGTCCGCTACGACCTCGCTGAGGTCTTCGCGTGGGCACGGGAGCAGCGTCATGCCTAGGCCGCGGATCCAGGCCGGCGAGATCGGCGCCGTGCAGATCACCAAGCTCGCCGGCGGCCGGATTCGCGCTCGCGCCCGCATGCGTGACGATTCGGGCGAGCTCCGGCAACTGAAGGCGACGGGCGATACCGAAGAGGACGCGCGCGCCGAGCTTCGCCGTCTGGCGGGATCGCTGACGTCAGGCGGTGCCGGAGCGCTGACGGGGTCGAGCACGCTCGCCGAGGCCGCCGACGCGTGGCTCGTGCAGGCGAACGCACGGGCGGACGCCGGAAGCCTCGCGCACTCGACCCTCGAGTCCTACGAGTCCGCGGTGCGGCTCGTGCTGAAGCCGGTGTGCGGCGCGGTCACGCTCGATCAGCTCACGGTGGGCCGGTGCGACCGGATCATCCAGGGCATCATGCGCGAGGGTTCGCTGTCGAAGGCCCGTAAGGCTCGAGCCGCGCTCGGGCTGATCTGCGGCTACGCCGTGCGGGATGACGCGATCCCGCGCAATCCCGTACGCGACGTGCAGCGGCTGCCGATGCCGGAGAAGAAGACCTCCGTGCTTTCGCCGGAGCAGATCGCGGCTGTCCGCGATCTCATGCACCGATGGCGCGCGACCGGTGGCTCAGGGCCCCGTCCGAACTACCGGGCGCTGATCGACGGCATGGACATCATGCTCGGCACCTCGGCACGCGTGGGGGAGTGCATCGGGCTTCGCCGCAAGGACGTCGACATGACGACCTCGCCGCCGACGCTCCTCGTCGACGGGACGATCGTGAGCACCAAGAAGCAGGGGCTGCATCGAAAGGATGCGCCGAAGCGTGCACGGCAGCGGCGACGCATCGCGCTGCCGGCCGTGGCGGCGGCCGCTGTGCGCAGCCGGCTGGTGCTCGCCGGGCCGGGGGCGGACGCGTTCCTCTTCCCGACGAAGACGGGCCGGCCGATGAGTGTGAGCAACTACGAGCGGCTGCTGCGCACCTTCGTCGAAGACAACACGACGGAGCTGAGGGCGTTGGGTGTCGACGTCGACGAGTTCACGACGCACTTCTATCGGCGGACGACGGCGACATTCGTCGAACGGGCCGCAGGCATCACGCTCGCCTCGCGTCTGCTCGGGCACGCGAACGAGCAGATCACGCGCGCGAGCTATGTCGTGTCGGCAGTCGAGGTCGATCCGATCACGATCGACATCCTCGACGAGGCCCTCGGATCCTGACAGGTAAGGAAGGTGCATCATGCGCACAGGACGACCGCCCCTCGAATGGGGCACGCACGGCAAGATCACGACCCATACTGTGGCCAGCGGCAACGTCCAGGCCATGACTCGGCTGCGGCTGTGGGATGGAGAGCTCCAACGGATGACCGCCACCGGCCGCACTGCGGCGGCGGCCCGTGCCTCCCTGGAGCTCCGAATCGCGGAGCGGCTGCGGCTTTCGGAGCTCGATGCGTGGCGCCATCCCGCGGCTGACGACCCCTTCGACGAACTCGTGTACATGTGGCTCGGCGACCTCGCGTGGGACTCGAGTGTCAGCGGCGCGACATACGCGCGCTGCGAGCGCATCATTCGCACGCAGCTCGTCCCGACGTTCGGCGATCTGACCGTCGGCGAGATCACGGCGGAACGCATCGAACCGCTCTTGGCTGCCCAGCGAGCTACGTCGCAAGAGGCTGCGGCGGTCTTGTACGAGGTGATCGAGCTGCTCCTCGACCTCGCGGTCTGCGAGGACGTGCTCGATGTGAACCCGATGGGAAGCGTGGCGCGAGAGGGTGGGCCTACGCGCCTGCGCGGACTGGATGCCTATCGGCGGTTGGTACGTGGACGATTGGAGCACCGCGAGGAGCGTCGGCGCGAAGCGGGAGGAACAAGTGACTAACGTCCGTTCCGCGCGGAGCGCCGGAAGAGCCCTCGGCGCTACCAATTCTTGGTACTCTGGCGCCATGGCGACGAACACCAGCATCAGCCTTGATGATCACTTCACTGCCTTCCTGGCCAGCGAGGTGGCGACCGGCCGCTACCGCTCCGCGAGCGAGGTCGTCCGCGCAGGTTTGCGACTGCTCGAAGACCAGGAGACCCAGATGAGCGCGCTGCGAGCGGCGCTCGTGGCCGGCGAGGAGAGCGGCGATCCCGAAGAATTCGACTTCGACTCGTTCATCGCCTCGAAGCGCGCGTGAGCACGTACCGGCTCACTCCGGCCGCGCAGCGCGATCTCTCATCGATCTGGGACTACACCCGAGAGCAGTGGGACGAGAACCAGGCCGAGACATACGTCCTCGAGATCCGGAACGCGATCAAACGGATCGCTGAGTTGCCCGACCGCGGACAGACCGTCGATGAGATCCGCGCAGGCTATCGTCGCTACGCCATCGGCCGCCACTTGATCTACTTCATCGCCCATCACGACCGCGTTGACGTGATTCGGATTCTGCATCAACGGATGGACCCCTCACGGCACCTGTGAGGAATGCGCACCCTCGAACCTCATGCAGGGGGTATCGGGTTCGAGTACCGCGATGAGCGCACTGCCTGAATGCTGCGTGGAGGCTCAGCTCGATTCGAACGGTACCTCGCGCTCTGCGCGCGGCCAGTTGACGATCGTGGTTGCGACGGAACCACCCGAGCGCGCCGTGATCGCCGGGGGAGATGCACTCGCGTCACTGCGCAGGATGGCGAGCGCCCGCCCTCGATAGGCGTGGTGGACGTGATCGGTGAATGACGCGTTCGAACTCGGCGTGGGGTCGGCGCTCCCGAAACCGACGAGCTGGGCGTTCTCGATTTCCAGGGTGATCTCAGCGGAGGCCGCGCTCTCGATCAGCCCGTCCGGGTCGGCGAACTCCGCCCAGACGAAGGCCGCGTCGTCACCGGGGTACGACGCCTCTACCCTCAGTCGGAGCTGTGTCGCTCCGGCGCTACGCAGCACCGATCGTCCGATCTCCAGCCCGTGCCGATACCCGACGGCGACGAGCTCGCCGGGTTCGTAGGGTGTTCGGAACCGCGCGACGTAGTCGGCGCGGACGCCCGCGCGCCTGCGGCCGAGGCTGCGCCCGTTGAGGAGGAGTTCGACCTCGTCGGCATCGCTGTACACCTCGATCTCGGCGGGCACGCCCTCGTAGCCGCGCCAGGACCAGCTGGCGCTCGCGTCGCTGGCGCGCCAGACGGTCTTCTGCACGCGAGCACCCGCGACATCGAGTGGGCGCACCATGATCGCCGGGGCGTCGAGGAGTCCCCAGACGGCCTTCTGAAGGGCGACGGGCGCACCGGCGACACCGGTGATGTCGATCGCTCCGGGACCGGCGACAAGGTGCGGGAACTCTTTCATGAGGAGCGATCGGCGGGGGCCTGCGTCGTACACCCACGAGCCGATGCCGGCTTCGCCCAGGTAATCCCACCCGGTCCAGGCGAAGTCGCCGATGACGGCAGGGAGCGCCTCGACGTCACGCCAGATGCGAGGGAGCTCGCCCGAGAGGGACTCGGACCCGAGAATTACCCGGTCAGGGTGGCGGCGGGCGTCGGTGCGGTAGCGGCCGCGGGCGTAGTTGTAGCCGACGACGTCGACCGCTGCGGCGATGCCGGCGGTGTTGCGTTCGGCGCTGGGCAGTCGCGCGACCCATTGGGTGAGCGCGCCGAGTCGGTTGGCGATGATGTTGATCATCGTGCTCGTCAGAGCCGAGGGCGCGCGCTCGGGCTTAACAGCGACCGGCGGCGGCGCCGCGGGGCCTCCGTCGGCTTTTGAGACCGCGTTGAGCATGAAGTTGATGGCGGTGGTGACGGGGCGTGTGCGGTCGACTTCGTGCACGAAGGCGGTGATCTCTTCGGCGACGCACACGCCGCGCTCGGTGGACGTCTCGTGGTTCTCGTTGCCGATCGAGTACATGATGACGCTTGGATGCAGGTGATCTTTGGCGACCATCGACCGGGCGTCGTCGGGCCAGGTCTCTTCGAACCGATCCGCACCGTCGTGCGCGGTCTTCGGCAGGAACCAGACGTCGGTGAGTTCGTCGACGACGTAGAGCCCGAGTTCGTCGCATGCGTCGAGAAGGTGACGCGAGAGCGGATTGTGCGCGCTTCGGATCGCGTTGTAGCCAGCCTCGTTCAATAGGCGGGCGCGGCGGTACTCGGCGGTGCGGAGGGTGGTGGCTCCGATGACGCCGTTGTCGTGGTGCAGGCAGGCGCCGCGCAGCAGTACGGTGCGCCCATTCACGCGCAGGCCGTGTCGTGCGTCGACGGTGACGATGCGCAGGCCCGTGCGTTCGCGCAGGACGTCGAGTTCGGCACCGTCGCGGCGGAGTGCGATCTCGAGGGTGTACAGGTACGGATCCTCGTCGGACCACAGACGTGGACGGTCGAGCGTGAGGGCGACGGCGGCGCGGCCCGGGGCCGCGGTGGTCGCGGCGCTCGCTACGGCGTTGTGACCGTCGAGCAAGCGGACGGTGACCTCGTCGCTGTCTCGGACGTCCAGAGAGAGGAGGGCGGACACGTGGAGACTCGCAGTGTCGTCGTCGAACGAGAACTCCGTGCGCACTTGGCCGCGCACGATGTGGGCGCACGGGAGGTTCCGAAGTGACAGGTCGCGATAGATTCCGCTCCCGGTGTACCAGCGCGCATCGGGCACCGCAGTGTGATCAACATCCACCTCGAGCCGCACCGGCACTCCCTCTCGCACCAGGCCTGTGAGCGGCACCTCGACCTCGCGATACCCGCTGCGCCACGACGAGACCTCACGACCGTCGACGCGCACCGTGACTGCACCCTGGACGCCCTCGAAGAAGAGTGCGAGGTATCGGTCATCGGCGTCTGCCGGCGGCATCCAGGTGCGTTCATAGCGGTATCGCGCGCCCGGGAACCAGGCGTTGTGCGCCCCGCCGGGGGCATCGGCCGAGCGGGGTCGGGAGATCATGCCGTCGTGCGGCAGGATGGTCGCCTCCGGCTGCCCGCCGTCGGTGCGGACGGTCCAGCCCACGGCGAAGTCGTCCGTCACGGCA
>JAUHVN010000172.1 GCA_030425055.1 Actinomycetes bacterium
AACAGCTCGCGTGCCGTCGCTTCGAGCGACCGGCCGTTGTCGAGATAGCTCCACAACGTGGTCACGAGATCGGTGCTGTGCGACTGGAGCGGGCGATAGATCCGTTCGACGAGCGTGAGTTTCGCGAGCGGATCACCGGCGAGAGCCCGCTCGGGCAGCAGGTCGTCCGCCTCGACGGGGCGAGGGGCGTTGCGCCACGCCCGCGCGACGGCGAACCCGGCCAGTGCAGCCCGTGCGCTCTGGCTCGCGTCGACGAGCGCCGACACCGCCGGTCCGAGCACGAGGAATCCCGGCCCGAACGACGGCTCGAGACGCCGAGCGATCTCGGGGAAAGGAAGGTCGGCGGGGACATCCTCGGCGCGGCCGGGTGCTTCGGCGCGACCGACGACAGTGACCAGCCGCGAACCCTGCACGCCGATGAGCACGTCGACGCCCAGCTTGCGGGCGGTCCGGCGCAGCTGATCGACATCGAACATCGGGGGAGTCGTGCCGACGAGCACAGCGACCTCGCCGTGACCGTGCCAGCCGAGCGCGGCGATCCGGCTGGGCAGCTCTTCGTCGGCCTCGCCGGTGAGGATCGAGTCCACCACGAGCGCCTCGAGTCGGGCATCCCACAGTCCACGTGCCTCGGCAGCGCGAGCGTAGACGTCGGCGGCAGCGAACGCGACCTCGCGCGAGTAGAGCAGGATCGCTTCCCGCAGGTGCTCGCCCTTACCCGTGACACGCTCCTCGGTCACCTCGACCGTCACACGGATGAGCTGCAGAGTTTGCTGAAGGCTGACGCTGCGCAGCAGTTCCCGCGGCGCGGCCGCGAAGATGTCCGAGGCGATCCACGGCGTCGAGGCGGGATTGTCGTACCACTGGATGAAGGACGTGATGCCGGCCTGCGCGACAAGTCCGACGGCGGAGCGGCGCGCCGGCGGCATCTCGGCGTACCACGGCAGGCTCTCCTCGAGCCGGCGGGTGGTCGCCGTGGCGAGGTCACCCGAGATGCGGCGCAGCCACGCCAGCGTCTCGGCTTTGTCCATCCGGGGGGTGCCGCTCGGCATCCGGGTCAGCTCTCGCCGCCCGCGTTCCCGCTCGTGCCGGCCGTCACGTCGTGCAGGCGGTACTTCTCGATGGCCTGCGCCGAGAGCGCAGGATCGACCTTGCCCTCGGCGGCGAGAGCCTGGAGGGTCCTCACGACCACCGAAGGGCCGTCGATCTTGAAGTAGCGCCGGGCGGCGGGCCGTGTGTCCGAGAAGCCGAAGCCGTCGGCACCCAGGCTGACGAAGCGCTGCGGCACCCACTGGCGGATCTGGTCCTGCACCGCGTGCATGAAGTCGCTGACCGCGACGACGGGACCCTCCGCGTCCTTGAGCTTGTCGGTGACATAGGCGGTGCGCGGGTGGTCGAGCGGATTCAGGAAGTTGTGCTCGTCGACCTCGAGCCCGTCGCGACGCAGTTCCGTCCACGACGTGACCGACCAGACGTCCGCCAGCACGCCCCAATCGTCGCGCAGCAGCTGCTGTGCCTCGAGCGCCCACGGCACGCCGACACCGGACGCGAGCAGCTGAGCCCGCGGGCCGTCGCCCTGCGCCGCCGAGATGCGATGCATGCCCCGCACGATGCCTTCCACGTCGACGTCCTCCGGCTCCGCCGGCTGCACGATCGGTTCGTTGTACACCGTGAGGTAGTACATGACGTTGGGATCGGGGTGGTTGCCGCCGTACATGCGGTCGATGCCCGCGCGCACGATGTGGGCGATCTCGTATCCGTACGCAGGGTCGTACGACACCGTCGCGGGGTTCGTCGAGGCGAGCAGGTGCGAGTGGCCGTCCGCATGCTGCAGGCCCTCACCGGTGAGGGTCGTCCTCCCGGCGGTCGCGCCGATGATGAACCCCCGCGCCATCTGGTCGCCGGCGGCCCACTGGGCATCGCCGGTGCGCTGGAACCCGAACATCGAATAGAAGACGTACACGGGTATCAGCGGCTCGCCGTGGGTCGAGTAGCTCGTGCCCGTCGCCGTGAACGCGGCGATCGCACCGGCCTCGTTGATGCCCACGTGCATGATCTGACCCTGCGGGCTCTCCTTGTACGCCAGGAGGAGCTCGCGGTCGACGGAGGTGTAGTTCTGGCCGTGCGGGTTGTAGATCTTCGCGGTCGGGAAGTACGCGTCCATGCCGAACGTGCGCGCTTCATCAGGGATGATCGGCACGATGCGGTGGCCGAAGTCCTTCGCACGCAGCAGGTCCTTCAGCAGGCGGACGAACGCCATCGTCGTGGCGACCTCCTGCGTTCCGGATCCCTTCTTCGGCAGCGCGTACGCGGCGTCGCCCGGCAGGGTGAGCCCCACGTGGTGGGTACGGCGCTCGGGCAGGAATCCGCCCAGGCTCCGGCGACGTTCGAGCATGTACTGGATCGTCTCGTCCTGCTCGCCGGGGTGGAAGTACGGGGGCAGGTAGGGGTTCTCCTCGAGCTGTGCGTCGCTGATCGGAATGCGCATCGAGTCGCGAAAGTGCTTCAGGTCGTCGAGAGTCATCTTCTTCATCTGATGAGTCGCGTTGCGACCCTCGAAGTGGTGACCGAGGCCGAATCCCTTGATGGTCTTGGCGAGGATGACCGTCGGCTGACCCTTGTGCTCGGCGGCGGCCTTGTACGCCGCGTACACCTTCGTGTAGTCCAATCCGCCACGGCGCAGCTTGCCCCAGATGTCGTCGTCGGACCAGTCCGCCACCATCTGCGAGGTGCGCTCGTCGCGACCGAAGAAATGGTCGCGGATGAACTTGCCGTCCTCGGCGCGATAGGTCTGGAAGTCCCCGTCGGGGGTGGTGTTCATGAGGTGCACGAGTGCGCCGTCGTCATCGCGCGAGAGCAGCTCGTCCCATCCGCGGCCCCACACCACCTTGATGACGTTCCAGCCGGCACCCCGGAAGAAGCTCTCGAGCTCCTGGATGATCTTGCCGTTGCCGCGCACGGGGCCGTCGAGGCGCTGGAGGTTGCAGTTCACCACGAAGACGAGGTTGTCGAGTCCCTCGTTCGCCGCGACCTGCAGCTGACCGCGGCTCTCGACCTCGTCCATCTCGCCGTCGCCGAGGAACGCCCAGACCTTCGAGTCCGACAGGTCCTTGATGCCTCGGTTGGTGAGGTACTTGTTCGTCATCGCCTGGTAGATGGCGTTGATCGGTCCGAGCCCCATCGAGACGGTGGGGAACTGCCAGTATTCGGGCATCAGGCGAGGATGCGGGTACGACGGGAGCCCGTCGGGCGCCTTCGACTTCTCCTGCCGGAATCCGTCGAGCTGGTCTTCGCTCAGTCGTCCCTCGAGGAACGACCGCGCGTAGATCCCGGGCGACGCGTGGCCCTGGATGAAGATCTGGTCGCCGCCCGACGGGTCGTCGAGGCCGCGGAAGAAGTGGTTGAAGCCGACCTCGTAGAGAGAGGCCGACGACGCATACGTCGAGATGTGGCCACCGACGCCGATTCCGGGCCGTTGCGCACGGTGCACCGTGATGGCCGCGTTCCAGCGGATCCAGCGGCGGTACCGGCGCTCAAGCTCCTCGTCACCGGGGAAGTCGGGCTCGTTCTCGGTCGGGATCGTGTTGATGTAGTCGGTGGTCGGCACCTGCGGCACGTTCAGCTGCAGCTCGTGCGAGCGCGCGAGAAGGCTGAGCATGATCTCGCGGCCACGACCGCGGCCCTTCGCGTCGACGAGCTGCGACAGGGACTCCCGCCACTCGGATGTCTCTTCGGGATCGCTGTCCTGCGGGCCCTGCGAGTACGGATCCTGGTCGTTGACAGTCACGGATGACCTTTCCTCGGTTCTGGCAGATGGTGCCAGCGGTTCGCATGAGAGGCGCCGCCGGCGTTGTCCGCCGCGTACGAACGCACCGCACACAGCCTAGTCACTCGCAGCCGGGGGAGGCGGGACGCCTACAATTGCCGGGCGGGCCTTTAGCTCAGCTGGTAGAGCGCCACGTTTACACCGTGGATGTCGTCGGTTCGATCCCGGCAGGGCCCACCCCATCATCCGTCGTGCACGAGCTGCACGACGTCGGCCATCGCCTCGATGGCCTCGGTCGTCTGCGGATGCACATCGCAGCGGACCTCTTCGATCCCGAGCGTCTCGAACGCGAGAAGCTCTTCCGCGATCTGTTGCGCGCTGCCGGAGATCACCCCGTCGGCGGCCGGAGACTCCTCCCCGGGTGCGACGACCGTGTAGAGATCGAGGGTGCGCTCGAGCGTCGCCGGGTCGCGCTCGACCTCGTCGCATGCAGCATCCAGCTCGGTGATCAGTGGACTCAGGCCGGAGACGGCGCCCGCGCCGCCACCCGATGCCCACCAGTTCCAGCCGGATCCGAACCGCGCGGCCAGCCGCAGCATCCGGGGCCCTTGCGCCGCCACGACGATCGGCACCTCGCGCGGGCCGCGGAGCACCAGCTCGGCCCGTGTCGCAGAGTGGTAGCGGCCCTCGGCTGTGACGAGATCGCCGCGCAGAAGTCCGTGCACGATGGGCAGCCACTCCGCGAACCGCGAGTAGCGGCGATCCTCGGGGATCCCGAATACGCGGTAGTCGTCGGTGTTGCCGGCGCCGACGCCGAGCACGAATCTGCCGTCCGAGATCTCGCCGAGCGTCTCGGCAGCAGAGGCGACGATGCCGGGGTGCCGGTACGGAGAATTCACGACCGATGGTCCGAATCGTATGGTGCGCGTCGACGCTGCCAGGGCGCCCGATGTCGCCAGCGACTCCCAGACGCCGTCCGAGCCGTCCTCACCGGGGTAGAGCAGGACGTCCTCGTAGACGAAGATGTCGAAGCCGGCCCGCTCGGCAGCGGTCGCGCGGTCGGCGATCGTCTTCCAGGTCGGCGGGGGTGCATCGCCGCCCGGGCGGCCGTGGAGCTCGTTGATCAGCCCGATTCGCATGCCCCGACGATAGCGAGGGGTCCGCCTGCGCGCCCGTCAGCCCCAACGTCGCGTCGCCCAGTGCTGCACCTGGGCGAGGACGACGTCGGTGAGCTTGCCGAGCACCGCGAGCAGGATGATCGCGAGGACGATCTGATCGACGCGTCCGTTCGACGATCCTCGCGAGAGCAGGAAGCCGAGACCCATCGATGCGCCGAGCAGCTCGGCGGCGACGAGGAAGAGCCACGCCTGGACGAGTGCGAGCCGCAGGCCGGCGAAGACGGCGGGCAGCACACTCGGAAGCTGCACGGTGAAGAACAGTCGCACGTGACGCAGGCCGAACGAGCGCCCGAGCTCGACCAGCTGCGGATCGACGTGCCGCAGCGCGAGCGAGACGGTCGTGAAGACGGGGAAGAACGCGCCGATCGCGATCAGGACGATCTTCGACTGCTCACCCGTCTGGAACCACACGATGAGCAGCGGCACCCACGCGAGACTCGGCACGGCGCGGATGATGCCGAGGATCGGGCCGAGAGCCGTGTCCCAGAACCGGGAGAGGCCGACGAGACCGCCGACCGCGATGCCGAGCAGGCCGCCTGCGGCGAACCCGACGAACACGCGCTGCAGCGAGATCGCGATGTACGGGCCGAGCTCGCCGCGCTCGGCGAGGTCGACGCCGGCGCGCACCACCGCTTCGGGGCTCGGGAACTGGTAGGGCGGCACGACGGGGTTCGCCGGCAGGGTGACCAGGAACCAGATCGCCAGCAGTGCGACCGGGATCGCCGCGCCGAGGATGGTGCGGACACCGGACGAGTCCAAGGGGCGGGCCCCGGAGACGGCGGGCGTCTCCGGGGCGCGCAGGGCGGGAGAAGCCATCAGCCGGCCTTCGCCGCCGTGGCGAACTGCGGAGCGAACAGCGTCGCCAGTGCGGCATCCACGGCCTCCTGGGATGCGACGTCGCCGAGACCGACCTGGATCACGCCGATCGGGGCCAGCACCGCGGCCAGACCGTCGCCCGGAATCGGGTCGACGTCGAGCCCCTCGCGTTCGTCGATGACCTTCGTGGCGACCGAGAGCTCGATGGCCGAGGCGTCGGCGAGGATCTGCGCGGTCTCGGCGGGGTTGTCGAGCGCCCAGGCGCGGGCGCGCTCGTACGCGTCGACCACGTCCTGCACGACCTCGGGGTGCTCCGCGATGATCTGCTCGGTCGCGTTGAGCACGCTGTACGAGTTGAAGTCCAGGTTCCGGTAGACGAGCTGGGCTCCGGCGTCCTCAGCGGTCGCCATGATCGGGTCGAGGCCCGCC
>JAUHVN010000173.1 GCA_030425055.1 Actinomycetes bacterium
GCGGTCGCCAACAGCAGGGCCCACATCGTCGCCGATCCGGCCTGCGAGGCGCCGATCGCGCTCGAGGACGAGAGCACGATCTGCAGGAAGGAAGCCACTGCGTCGATCATCGTGCACCTCACCTCCCCGCCGGATTGCGCCAACGCTAGCACCGGCGGCCGACGACAGGCGGGCTCACCCCGAGCCGGTGCCTGCGCCGGCGAAGAAATCTCGGGTCTAGTGTCGTATTCGAGCTTCGCCGTTCGTGGACTCTTCAGGCGACGGAAACAGGTCGCCACGACCGACGAGCCGCGAACACGGCTCTCCCGAGAGGAGACGACAATGCCCAAGTACCTGATCGCGTTCAACGACGAGTGGGTGCCGATGCACACGCCCGATGAGCTGCGCAGCAAGGGCGAGGCGTCGAAAGCCGTGCTCGCCGACATGACGGAAGCGGGCGTCTTCCTGTATGCGGACGGCGGCATCGACGCGTCCACGGCGGTCTTCAACGTCGTGAGCAGGGGCGGCGAGCCGGTCTTCACCGACGGTCCTTTCGTCGAGTCGAAGGAGCACCTCGGCGGCTTCACCGTCATCGAGGTCGCCGACGACGAAGCCGCCCGGTACTGGGCGGGTCGGCTGGCGGTCGCGCTCGACTGGCCGCAGGAGGTGCACCGGTTCCCGTCGCACGTCGAAGAGATCATCGAACGGCAGTCGCCCGAGGCATCCGCCCCGCGGGAGTCGTGACCGACACCGCCGTCGACCAGGCTCTCGCCCGCGCCCACCGCGAGGAGTGGGCGCGGGTGGTGGCCGGTCTCGCCCGGCGCTTCGGCGATATCGACATCGCGGAAGATGCTGCGGCCGAGGCGTACGTCGTCGCTCTCGAGCGCTGGCAGCGCGACGGCGTGCCGCCGAACCCCGGCGCGTGGCTCACCACGACCGCGACGCGGCGCGCGATCGACCGGCTGCGGCGCGAGGCTCAGCGGGACGACAAGCACCAGGCGGCGCACGTGATCGCCGACGACAGCCCGCCCGAGCCGGTCGGCGCGGTCGAGGACGACCGCCTGCGGCTCGTGTTCATCTGCTGCCACCCGGCCCTCGCGATCGAGGCGCGGGTCGCCCTCACGCTCCGACTCGTCGGCGGACTCACCGTCGCCGAGATCGCCCGTGCGTTCTTCGTCGCCGAGACGACGATGGCGCAGCGGATCACGCGCGCGAAGTCGAAGATCACGGCCGCGGGTGTTCCCTACCGCATGCCGTCGCGGACCGACGTGCGAGAGCGCCTCGCCGGCGTGCTCGCCGTCGTCTACCTCGTCTTCAACGAGGGATACCTCGCGTCAGCCGGCGATGACCCCGTGCGCGTCGACCTGGCGGACGAGGCCATCCGGCTCGGCCGGATGCTGCGCGAGCTGCTGCCCGACGAGGGTGAGGTGAGCGGTCTGCTGGCCCTCATGCTCCTCTCGGATGCCCGACGTACGGCGCGCATCTCGCGGTCGGGCGAACTGGTCACCCTCGAGGAGCAGGACCGCGGCGCGTGGAACCGCGCGCTCATCGCCGAGGGTCACGGTCTGGTGCGCGAGAGCATCGACGCCGCCGGCGCGCGGCCACCCGGCCAGTATCAGCTGCTCGCGGCGATCAACGCGGTGCACACGGATGCCGCATCCTCACGCGACACGGATTGGTCGCAGATCGTCGCGATCTACGACCGCCTGCTGTTGATCGACGGCTCGCCGATCGTGCGGCTCAACCGCGCCATCGCCGTCGCCGAACTCGACGGGCCGGATGTCGCGCTCGCCGAGATCGATCGGCTGGCCGGCGCGCTTGACGGCTATCACGCCTTCCACGCGGCCCGCGCCGACCTGCTGCGGCGGATCGGGCGCAGCGCGCAGTCGCGCGCCGCCTACGACCGGGCCGTCGACCTCGCGGGCAACCCCGCCGAGCGGCGATATCTGACACGGCGGCGAGACCAGCTCGCGCCGTGAACCGCACGATTCCAGCCGAACCGGCACGTGATGCACGACGGTTCGGCGGAACTGCGACGGTTCGCGGGCGGGGGTTCTTTGGCGGCGGGGGACGGCCGACGCGCGCGGTCAGTGCAGCGTGCCGGCGGGGGCGGCGGCATCCGTCGTCGTCGAGAGCGACGTGCGTACGGCGATCATCAGCGCGGCGGCGATGTCGGCCAGCGGCAGTTCGGGTTCGCCCGCGGGTGCTTGACCCGTCGCCCACGGCACGTGGATGAACCCCGCGCGCACGCCAGGCCGCCGGGCGGCTTCGTCGAGCGCCACGAACGAGACGTGGTTGCACACGTATGTGCCGGCGGAGTGCGACAGGGCGGCCGGGATGCCGGCATCCGTCATCGCCGTGACGATGGCCTTGACCGGGATGCTGCTGAAGTACGCGGCTGGGGCCCCGTCGACGCTCGGCGCGTCGACCGGCTGCGCGCCGGAGTTGTCGGGGATGCGCGCATCCTTGAGGTTCACCGCGATGCGCTCGGGTGTGACCGCTGCACGGCCGCCGGCCAGCCCCGTCGTGATGACGATGTCGGGGGAGTGCTCGTCGACGAGGGCGCGCAAGCGCTCGGCGGCCGCGTCGAAGGCGACGGGAAGCACCGCGGTGATCAGGGTCTCGGGCCCGTCCCATACGGACGCCACCAGATGGACCGCTTCACCCGACGGGTTCACGGCGTCGCCGCCGAACGGCTCGAACCCGGTCAGCAGCACGGTGGTCACGATCACTCCCAGAGGCGATGGTACGCGTTGATCGCGGGCTGCCCGCCGAGGTGCGCGTACAGCACCGTCGAGTCCGCCGGGATGTCGCGCGAGGTCACGAGGTCGATGAGGCCCGCCAGTGACTTGCCCTCGTACACGGGGTCGGTGATCATCGCCTCGAGCTGCGCGCCCAGCGCCATGGCCTCCATCGTCGAGTCGACCGGGATGCCGTACAGGTCGCCCGCCCAGCCCTCGAGCACCTGGATCTCGTCGTCGCGCACGTCGCGGCCGAGCTCGATGAGCTCGGCGGTGTTGCGCGCGATACGGGCGACCTGATCGCGGGTCTTGTCGAGCGTGGCGGATGCGTCGATGCCGAGCACGCGGCGCGTGACTCCGGTGAGCTCCTCGAGCGCGGCGAACCCCGCGATCATGCCGGCGTGCGTCGATCCGGTGACGGTGCACACGACGATGGTGTCGAAGAAGACGCCCATCTGCTTCTCCTGCTCGGCGACCTCGAACGCCCAGTTCGCGAACCCGAGCCCGCCGAGCGGATGCTCCGACGCGCCGGCCGGGATCGGGTAGGGCGTGCCGCCGGCATCCTCGACCTCTTGCAGAGCGGCCTTCCACGAGTCGCGGATGCCGATGTCGAACCCGCTGTCGTCGAGCCGGGAGTCGGCGCCCATCATGCGTGAGAGCAGGATGTTGCCGACGCGATCGTTCACCGGGTCGTCCCACGGCACCCACTTCTCCTGCACGAGCCGGGCCTTGAGGCCGAGGTGCGCGGCGACTGCGGCGACCTGACGCGTGTGGTTGGACTGGTACCCGCCGATCGAGACGAGGGTGTCGGCGCCCGAGGCGAGCACGTCGGGCACGATGTACTCGAGCTTGCGCACCTTGTTGCCGCCGTAGGCGAGGCCGCTCGACACGTCCTCCCGTTTGGCCCAGATCTGCGCTCCGCCCAGGTGCTGCGTCAGCCGGTTGAGCTGCTGCAGTGGGCTCGGCCCGAAGGTGAGCGGGTGGCGGGGGAATTCGGCGAGTTTCATGGAGTGTCCTCGGATCGGTCGTGGATGCGTCACCGCGACGTTGCTGGCATGCAATATATTGCCCTGCCGTGCCGCTGCCGTCGAATCGGGCTGTCGTGGCCACTGTCCTGCGCGGCTGAGGTGCGGCATCCGCCCGCGTAGACTCGTCGCTCGTGGTCACCCGTCTCTCGCACTTCTTCCTGCGCACCCTCCGCGAAGACCCGGCCGACGCCGAGGTCACCAGTCACAAGCTGCTGGTCCGTGCCGGCTACATCCGGCGCACGGCGCCCGGCGTGTTCTCGTGGCTGCCGCTGGGGTTGAAGGTCAAGGCGCGCATCGAGAAGATCATCCGCGAGGAGATGGCGAACGCCGGTGCATACGAGGTGCACTTCCCGGCACTCGTTCCCGCGGACCCCTATCGCGAGTCGGGCCGGTACGACGCCTACGGCGACGGCATCTTCCGGCTGAGCGACCGTCGCGGTGCGGACTACCTGCTCGCTCCGACGCACGAGGAGCTGTTCACGCTGCTCGTGAAGGACCTGTACTCGTCGTACAAGGACCTGCCGCTGGCGATCTACCAGATCCAGGACAAGTACCGCGATGAGGCGCGTCCGCGCGCGGGGCTGCTGCGCGGCCGCGAATTCACGATGAAGGACGCGTACTCGTTCGACTGGAACGATGAGGGGCTGGATGCCTCGTATCAGGCCCAGCGCGACGCGTACGAGCGGATCTTCCAGCGGCTCGGCCTCGAGTACGTCATCGTGCAGGCCGACAACGGCCTGATGGGCGGTGCGCGCAGCGAGGAGTTCCTGCACCCGACCGCCGTCGGCGAGGACACGTTCGTGCGGTCTGCGGGCGGCTACGCCGCGAACGTCGAAGCGTTCGAGACGGTCGCGCCCGAGGCGATCCCGTTCGACGGTCTCGGCTCGCCGGTGATCTTCGACTCGCCGAACACGCCGACGATCGCCACGCTGGTCGACCACGCCAATGCGCATCTGGATGCGCCCGCCGCCGGCGTCGCCGGACCCGCGACCGCCGAGGCAACCGCCTGGACGGCCGCGCACACGCTCAAGAACGTCGTCCTCGCCCTCACCCACCTCGACGGCACGCGCGAGGTCGTCGTCGTCGGCATTCCCGGCGACCGCGATGTCGACGACAAGCGCGTCGAGGTCGCGTTCGCCCCGGCGGCCGTCGAAGCGGCGACCGATGCCGACTTCGAGGCGAACCCGCTGCTCGTCCGCGGCTACATCGGGCCGTGGTCCGAGACGGGCGCGATGCTCGGCGAGGAGTCGGCCACCGGCATCCGATACCTGCTGGACCCGCGCATCGTCGACGGAACGGCGTGGATCACCGGCGCGAACATCGACGAGAAGCATGTCCACACCCTCGTGGCCGGTCGCGACTTCGCCGGCGACGGCTTCGTCGAGGTCGCCTCGGTGCGCGCCGGCGACGAGGCCCCCGACGGGTCGGGCCCGGTCGAACTCGCACGCGGTATGGAGATCGGCCACGTGTTCCAGCTCGGTCGCTTCTTCGCCGACACCCTCGGGCTGCAGGTGCTCGACCCGAACGGCAAGCTCGTCACGGTCACGATGGGCTCGTACGGCATCGGCGTCACCCGCATCCTCGCGATCCTCGCCGAGCTCAACAACGACGACAAGGGCCTCGTGTGGCCGGCATCGGTCGCACCCTTCGACGTGCACGTCGTCGCGACGGGTAAGGACGCCGTGGCGTTCGAGCTCGCCGAGTCGATGAGCGCCGAGCTCGAGGCATCCGGACTCGACGTGCTCTACGACGATCGGCCGAAGGTCTCGCCCGGCGTGAAGTTCGCCGATGCCGAGCTCATCGGCGTGCCGCGCGTGCTCGTCGCGGGCCGCGGCGCCGCCGACGGACAGGTCGAGCTGTGGGATCGCCGCACGGGTGACCGTGACACCCTTCCTGTCGCCGACGCACTCGCTCAGCTGACCCGCTGACGTCACCGATGCCCGTCGCCGGGCGTCCACCCCGGCGACGACTGCCGTTCACCCTTCGGTCGCCGCGATTTCGGCGGGCGCCGAGATGCTGTTGCCGACCACGACGCGCGACCATCGGCGTTCGACGACCGCATCCCCGGAGGGCCCCATGAGCATCATCGAGAACCGCACGCCGCTGCCGATGGCCGACCACCTGCGCGGCAAGCGCTCGGCCGTGACCTGCCAGTTCAAGTGCGCGAACGCGTGCGTCGGGCCGGAGTGCAACTCGTCGTCGAACCCCCACTTCCGCGACATCGCCTCGGCCGCACTGTCGCGCCGCGCCATGCTGGGGCTTGGAGCCGCGGCCGCCTTCTCGGCGACCGTCGCGGCGCTCGGCGGCTCGGGCGCACCGGTGTCGTCTCCGGTCGCGGCCGGCAGCGGCGGCGCGGGTGCTGCCTTCGCGAAGCCGAAGCCGCTGGGCCCGCTGGCATTCGAGCCGATC
>JAUHVN010000174.1 GCA_030425055.1 Actinomycetes bacterium
ACGGCATCCTCGCCGCTGTCTTCGCGGCCGATGACGAGTCGCTCGAGCGAGCCGTCCGGGGAGCCGTGGACGCGCAGGTCGTCGTCATCGACCGGACCGCGTACGCGTTCCGGCATGCGCTCATGCAGGAGGCGATCTACGCCGATCTCCTCCCGACCGAGCGGACGCGCCTCCACACGGCGTACGCTGTCGCGCTCGAGGCCGCGCCGCCGACGCCGCGCGCTCTCGCCGACATCGCCCACCACTGGCGAGCGGCCAATGTCTCGGACCGGGCGCTCGCGGCCGCGGTGACATCCCAGCGCGCCGCGCTCGGCGCATCGGCCTGGTCCACGGCGGCCGAGTCGGGGGAGCGCGCGCTCGAGCTCTGGGACTCCGTCGCCGGACCCGAGGAGCTGAGCGGGATGACGCGGGTCCAGCTCCTTCGCGTGACCGCAGGCGCGCTGGGGGCCGCGAACCGCCTCGACCGTGCGCTCGCGTTCGCCCGTGAGGCGGCGGCGCAGTGGCCTTCGGACGATGTCGCCGGCCGGGCGCGGATGCTCGGCGACCTCGCCCTCAGCGAGTTCGATGCCGGTGTCTCGGATGGCGGGGCGACCATCGACACCGCGCTCGCCATCCTGGGCGACGATCCCCGGCACGACCTCCAACGTGCGGATCTCCTGCTCAACGCGGCACGACTGCACATGCTCAGCGGCCGCAACGCCGCCGGCATCGAAGCCGCCGACGGTGCACGCCGCATCGCCGACGCGGTGATGGAGAAGGGCGACGGTGAGACGACCGAGATCATCGCCCAGTCGCTGCTCATCGCCGCGACGTGCCGCGCAACAGGCGGCGATCCGGCCGGCATCCCGCTCTTCGAGGAGGCCCGCCGCTATGCGGCAGGTCACACACGCGCCACGATGCGCTACTTCATCAACTACTCGAACACGCTCATGCTCGCGGGCCGCTACGAGGAGGCGAAGAGCGTGGCCGAGGAGGGGATCGACTTCGGCAGGTCGGCCATGGCCGACCGTGGCCCGCTCGTCATGATCCAGTCGAACCGCATCGAGGCGCTCATGTACCTGGGGCACCTCGAAGAGGCGCAGGCCGTCGGCGCGAAGCTGCTGCGGATGACGGAGCCGGGGTTGTACTCGGCGTTCCTCCGCGAGCGGCTCCTCTGCCTCGACATCTGGCGCGGAGAGCTCGACGCCGCGGCATCCGCGTTCGGAGCCGCCCGGATGGAGCTCGACGCCTTCGGCGCCTACGAGTTCCAGACCCGGCTCGGTCTCGCCTACGACCTCGGCGAGCTCGCACTCGCGCGCGGCGACGCCGACGAGGCGCTGCGACACGCCCGCAGCGGGCTGGAGGCCGCCGGCGGCACCGTGCTGGTGCTCCCGCTCACCGCAGTCGGCGCTCGGGCGGTCGCGCAGCTGAGGTCGCGTGGCGAGGACGCCGATCTCGAGCCGTATCGCGCCGCCCTGGCGTCACTCGCCGACTGGCCCACCACCCCGCTGTGGGCCGCCGTTTTCGCGGCGGAGCTCGGCGAAGGCGAATGGGACGCCGTGACCGAGGCCGTCGGGCCCGCCTACGTTCACGCGTACGCACGCCTGCGCCGCGCCGAGTCGCTGCTCGCCGAGGGGAGGCGGGGGGAGGCGCAGACGGCGCTGACCGACTCCGCACGGGTCGCGGACGAGTTCGGCGCCGATGGGCTCGCCGCCCGCGCGCGGGACCTCCTCGCGGATGCCGGGCTGGCCGCGGACGCCTCCCACTCCGCGCTCACGGCCCGCGAGGAGCAGGTGCTCGAGCTCGTCGCCGAAGGACTGACCAACGCCCAGATCGCCGAACGCCTCTACATCAGCGCCAAGACCGTGTCGGTGCACGTGTCAGCGGTCCTGCGCAAGCTCAACGTGCCCTCGCGCACCGCGGCCGCGGCCGCCCATCGGGCAGCGGCGAGCGACGTGCCCACACGTGCGGGCTGATTCTCCGGCAGCGGCGCGGTGAGGTTCGCCCCCGCGTCGGTCCGTCAGATCACGTACTCGGGCGCCGTCAGCACGGCTCGGGTGTCCTCGCCGGAACGGCGGGGGCGGGGCTTGGCGGGCACACCGACCAGGATGCTGTCGGCGGGCGCGTCCTTGGTGACGACGGCGTTGGCGCCGACCACCGAGTCGGCGCCGATCGTGATGGGCCCCAGGATCTTCGCGCCCGCTCCGACGGCGACCCGGTCGCCGAGGGTCGGATGCCGCTTGCCGCCCTCGCGCTGACGACCGCCCAGCGTCACGCCGTGGTACAGCATCACGTCGTCGCCGACCTCGGCGGTCTCGCCGACCACGACGCCCATGCCGTGGTCGATGAAGAAGCGGCGGCCGATCGTCGCCCCCGGGTGGATCTCGATGCCCGTCAGCCACCGCGTCAGCTGCGACAGCGCCCGCGGCACGAACCGCCAGCCGCGCCGCCACATCAGGTTCGTCACGCGGTACGCCCACACGGCGTGGACTCCGCTGTACAGCAGCGCGATCTCGAGGCCGCCGCGCGCGGCGGGGTCGCGCAGCTTCGCCGACGCGAGATCCTCGCGCACGCGGTCCCAGACCGGCATCCGTCAGTCCTCGCGCAGGTCTTCGTACAGCGCCGTCGACAGGTAGCGCTCGCCTGCGGAGGGCACGATGACGACGATGTTGGCTCCGGATGCCTCGGGACGCGCGGCGATCTGCAGCGCGGCCCAGATCGCGGCGCCGCTCGACATGCCCACGAGCACGCCCTCGCGCTCGCCGACCTCGCGGGCCACGCGGATCGCGTCGTCGAACTCGACGTCGATCACCTCGTCGATGACGTCGCGGTCGAGGATCTCGGGCACGAAGTTGGGCCCGATGCCCTGGATCTTGTGGGGGCCGGGGTGACCCTTGGTCAGCAGCGGCGAGTCGGCGGGCTCGACGGCCACGACCTTGGCGCCGGGCACGCGCTCCTTGAGCACCTGGCCGACACCGGTGATGGTGCCGCCGGTGCCGATGCCGGCGACGAAGTAGTCGACCTTGCCGTCGGTGTCGCGCAGGATCTCCTCGGCGGTCGTGCGGCGGTGGATGGCCGGGTTCGCCTCGTTCTCGAACTGGCGGGCCCACACGGCCCCCGGAGTGTCGGCGACGATCTGCTTGGCGACGTTCACCGCCTCGGACATGCCCTTGGTGGGATCGGTGAGGACGAGTTCGGCGCCGAAGGCCTTGAGCAGGATGCGGCGCTCCTTCGACATCGACGCCGGCATCGTGAGGATGACGCGGTAGCCGCGCGCCGCACCCACCATCGCGAGGGCGATGCCGGTGTTGCCGCTCGTCGACTCGACGATCGTGCCGCCGGGCTTCAGCTCGCCCGACGCCTCGGCCGCGTCGACGATCGCGATGCCCAGGCGGTCCTTGACGCTCGACGCGGGGTTGTAGAACTCGAGCTTGGCCAGCACCGTGCCGCCGAGTCCCTCGGTGACGCGGTTCAGCCTGACCAGCGGCGTCTCGCCGAACGCGGAGGTGATGTCGGAGTGGATCCCGGGCATGGGTGGGCCTTTCGCAAGGGGGAGGTCGATCGGGTGCCAGCCTAGGCGAGCGCGGTGGGCCTGTGGACCGTATGACGGAAGCCCGCGGCGGTCGGCAATAGGCTGGATGCCGCCCATGGCCCCTCCCGACGCTTCCCCCTTGCTCTCCGGTGCGCTCCAGCGCGCCTGCGAGCGCCTCGCGCGCGCCGGCATCCTCGACCCCGTCGTCGACGCCGAGCTGCTGGCGGCGCATGCCCTCGGCACCGGGCGGGGGCAGGTGCAGGCGGCAATCGCCCGCGGTGATGCGATCACCGAAGCGGATGCCGCGCAGTTCGACGCGCTCGTCGAACGGCGGACCGCGCGCGAGCCTCTGCAGCACATCACCGGACTCGCTCCGTTCCGGCATCTCGAGCTCGAAGTCGGACCCGGGGTGTTCGTGCCGCGACCCGAGACCGAGATCCTCGCCCAGATCGCGATCGACGCCCTGGTCGCCTCCGCGTCGCCGGCACCCATCGCGGTCGACCTCGGCACCGGCAGCGGGGCGATCGCCCTCGCGATGGCGACCGAGGTGCCCCATGCGCGGGTGCACGCCGCCGAGAACTCGGTCGACGCGTTCGTCTGGGCCAAGCAGAACGCCGCCCGCATCGGCGCCGACAACGTGCGCATCGCCTTCATCGACCTCGCCGACGCGTTCGCCGAGCTCGACGGCTCGGTGTCGGTGGTGGTGTCGAACCCGCCGTACGTGCCGGATGCCGCAGTGCCCCGCGATCCCGAGGTGCGGCTGTTCGATCCGCCCGAGGCGCTGTACGGCGGAACGGACGGCCTCGACGTCGTCCGCACGATCAGCCGTGTCGCACTGCGCCTCGCCCACCCGGGGGGCGTGCTGGCGATCGAGCACGGCGAGCTGCAGGGGGCCGACATCCGCGCGCTGCTCGCCGACGACGGCTGGCGGGCGACGGCCACCCACCCCGACCTCACGCACCGCGATCGCGTCACGACCGCGGTGCGTCCGTGAGCCGGGGGAGCGGCGTGCCCGCCGACTAGACTGTGCCCGATATGTCCCCCGTCTTCGACTGCCGCGACGAGTCGCAGCTGCTCCCCGGCATGCGCGCCGCGCGCCGCGCCATCGGCAGCGGCGAGCTCGTGGTGATGCCCACCGACACGGTCTACGGCATCGCCGCCGACGCGTTCAGCCCCGCGGCCGTGCAGCGGCTGCTCGACGCGAAGGGCCGCGGACGGCAGTCGCCGCCGCCGGTGCTGGTCGCGGGGATCACGACCCTCAAGGCGCTCGTGGCCGAGGTGCCGCCCGAGGTGGAGCAGCTCGTCGGCGCGTTCTGGCCGGGCGGGCTCACCATCGTGCTCCCCGCCCAGCCCTCGCTCACGTGGGACCTCGGTGACACCGGCGGCACCGTCGCCGTGCGGATGCCGGCGCATCCGCTCGCGCTCGAGCTGCTCGAGGACACCGGCCCGCTCGCGGTATCGAGCGCCAACCTCACCGGCAAGGCGGCGGCGATCATGGCGCACGACGCGCTGTCGATGCTGGGCGACAGCGTGTCGGTGTACCTCGACGCCGGCCCCTCCAAGACGGGGATCGCGTCGACGATCATCGATGCCACCAGCCTCGTCGGCCCGGGCGAGCGCGTCATCCGCGTGTTGCGCGAGGGCGCCGTCAGCCGCGAAGAGCTGCGCGACCTCGTGGGCGATCTGCTCGAGCCGATCGACCCCGACGATTCCGACGCCGGTGAGGAGGCGGCGGCGCACGACGCCGAGCCGCAGGATGCCGCGTCGGCGGATGCCGCGTCGCCGGAGCCGGAGCCCGCGTCTGCGCCGCAGTCCGAGTCCGAGTCCGACGACGCCGGCGGGAACGCGTGAAGCAGTACGTCTTCACGATCATCTTCACGGCGACGATCACGTTCGTCCTGTCGTGGGCGGTCTGGCGCCTCAGCCTGCGCTACAAGCTCTACCCGGGCATCCGCGACCGCGACGTGCACACCACGCCGACGCCGCGCCTGGGCGGCATCGCGATGTTCCTGGGCGTGCTGGCCGCGTTCGCGGTCTCGGCGCAGCATCCGTTCTTCTCGATCGTGTGGGCCGAGCCGACGCAGATCTACGCGATCCTCGGCGCGACGCTGCTGATCGTCCTGGTCGGCGTGGCGGACGACCTGTGGGACCTCGATTGGACCATCAAGCTGGGTGCGCAGTTCCTCGCGGCCGGCATCATCGCGTGGTTCGGCGAGCTGCAGATCTACACGCTGCCGATCGGCGGCATGACCGGGTTCTCGAGCTGGGTGAGCTTCACCCTCACGGTGTTCTCGATCGTGATCGTCATGAACGCGGTGAACTTCATCGACGGACTCGACGGGCTCGTCGCGGGCGTGTGCCTCATCGCCAACGCGGTGTTCTTCGCGTACTCGTACCTCCTGGTGCGCGACACCGGATCGAGCACGTACTTCACCCTCGCCTCGTTCATCGCCGCCGTGCTCATCGGCGCGTGCGTCGGGTTCCTGCCCCTGAACTGGAGTCCGGCGAAGCTGTTCATGGGCGACTCCGGCGCCCTCATGCTCGGTCTGCTGATGGCGTGCTCCGCCATCGCGATCACCGGTCAGCTCGACCCCGCGATCCTGAACCCCGACGAGTTCGGCCGCTCGCAGCTGCTCGGTGCGTT
>JAUHVN010000175.1 GCA_030425055.1 Actinomycetes bacterium
GTTCCGCGGTGTCGATCGCGGTCCTCGGGCTCGTCTTCACCGCGCTCGGCGGGGGACCGGCCGCCTTCACCGCCGTCTTCGCCATCGCGACCGGCGTCGCGCTGCTCGCGCTGGTGCCGGGCATCCGGCTCGGCCATGCCCATGAGGCAGCGTGATCGTCGTCACATGAATTGAGGATGCTGGAAGGTCTGTACCTGCCCGCCGATCCGCGCGTGGAGTTCACCGAGGACCTCGGCTTCGTGTCCGCGCCGAGCATCGCCGATCTCGATTCGGGCGAGTCGACCTTCTACACCACCGTCGGCTATGAGAACCTCGATCAGCTGACGAGCGACATCCTCGTGGCGTACGCAGACACGCAGGAGCAGATGGACGCGTTCCTCGCCTCCGACCAGGCGCGACTTCACGTGGGGGCTCGACGCCTACGTCGACGCGCTCACGCAGGCGGTGTCGGCGCTGCGATAGTCGCACCGACGATGATGCGAGCCCCGGTCCCGTGCGGATCGGGGCTCTGCGCGTCGGGGCTCAGCCCGCGGCATCCGGTTCGCGCAACTCGATCCAGAGCGCCTCGGCGGATGCCAGCAGCCGCCCGTCTTCGGAGTACAGCGCCGACCCCGAGTGGATCTTGCGCCCGTCCTTGCGGCGCGGCCACCCCAGCACGACGCACCGCTCGTCCGCGGAGGGCACCTCGTGCACGCGGGCCGTCAGTCGGCCGAGCAGGATCCTCGTCGACCCACCGTGGAAGGCGAGGTGGCCGAACCACGACGGGCAGTCCAGTGCCGCCCACACGAGCTCCGTCCGCGCTCGCCCCGAGGCGCACAGGTCGGCCGGCACCGTCCACGGCGCCGCGACCACCTCGCGGCCGTCGACCGCGCCGGGGAAGATCCGCAGCGCGTCGACGCCGCGATCCGTGCCGCACACGAAGCAGGTGGGGTAGGGATGGTCGTGGAATCCCACGTAGTGCTCCGAGGCGGCGACGGCGTCGTCCCACGAGACCGACGGCGGAGGTGTGCCCTCGGGCCGACCGACCGCGGCCTGAGCCTCGGCGAGCAGGACGCCGTCGTGCGTCAGCGCGACACCGGAGCCGACCTCGTCGAGGTTCAGGCCGACGTCGAGCGGCGTCGGAGCGCGCAGGGTGACCTGCGCCGGTCCGTCGACGGCGGCCGCGAGCGTGCCCGCCGTCCACCCCCCGTTCGCGCTCTGCGGCGGGCCGCAGAAGCGCGAGGGGATCGTGACGGTCGACACCGCTACTCGACTCAGCTCTTGCGCGAGTCCACGGCGCGCACGATGAGCCACGCGCCGGGCACGAGGAGGGCGGCGAACGCGGCCTTGATGAGACCGGGCACGATGAAGGGCAGCACGCCGGCGGCCATGACCGACGCGAACGTGATCTGCTGTCCCATCACGGTCGAGAGGATCACCGCCATGTAGGGCACGCCGATCAGGAACGGGATGACGGATGCCGCCACGAAGCCGACGAACGCGAGCCACGGCTTGCGATCCCACGCGCGCTCGGCGAACCAGCCGGCCACGTAGGCCGCCGGGATGAACCCGAGGATGAAGCCGAAGGACGGCAGCAGGACGTACGCGGGTCCGGCGACGGGGCCCGCGAAGACGGGCAGGCCGGCGAGGCCGACGAGCATGTAGGTCGTGAGCGCCGCGGCCCCGCGACGGGCGCCCAGCGCGGCGCCGACAACGATCACGCCGAGGGTCTGACCCGTGATCGGAACCGGGCCGATGAAGAACGACACCTTCGCGAGCAGAGCGACCACGACGACCCCCGAGAGCACGAGGGCGGCGTCGACGGCGAACGCGCGGGCACGCGACGAGGGGCGGGCGACGAGGTCGGCGAGCACGCGGCGCGGCGGTGCGGCGGCGATGGAGGACATGGGCGGCTCCTTGGAGAGTCGGGCCCGGGAAGGGCATCGGGGCGTCGCGACTTATACTAGGGGGCTGGCCGTCGGTCACCCCTTGTACCCCTTCTCCGAACGAAACGGACGTCTGCTGTGCTCGCCGTGCACGACCTCGAGATCCGCGTGGGCGCACGCGTGCTCATGTCCGACGTGTCGTTCCGCGTCTCCGACGGCGACAAGATCGGTCTGGTCGGTCGCAACGGCGCGGGGAAGACGACGCTCACCAAGGTCCTCGCCGGCGACGTGCTGCCCAGCGACGGCCGCGTCGAACGCGGGGGAGAGCTGGGCTATCTTCCGCAGGATCCGCGCACGGGCGACCCCGACGATCTCGCGCGCACCCGCATCCTCGACGCGCGCGGGCTCGGTCAGCTCGCGATCGGCATGCACGAGGCATCCGAGGCGATGGGATCGGACGACCCGGATGCCGCAGCGCGCGCCATGCGCCGGTACGCGAACCTGACCGAGCGCTTCGAAGCCCTGGGCGGATACGCCGCCGAGGCCGAGGCGGCATCGATCGCGCACAACCTCGCGCTGCCCGACCGCATCCTCGACCAGCCGCTGCGCACCCTCTCGGGCGGTCAGCGACGACGCATCGAGCTCGCCCGCATACTGTTCTCGGATGCCGGCACGATGATCCTCGACGAACCGACCAACCACCTCGACGCCGACAGCGTCGTGTGGCTGCGGGAGTTCCTGCGCGGGTATCGCGGCGGACTCATCGTCATCAGCCACGACGTCGAACTCGTCGGCGAGACCGTGAACCGCGTCTTCTACCTCGACGCCAACCGCCAGGTCATCGACGTCTACAACATGAACTGGAAGAACTACCTGCGTCAGCGGGTGGCCGACGAGGAGCGGCGCAAGAAGGAGCGCGCGAACGTCGAGAAGAAGGCCACCGCCCTTCAGCAGCAGGCTGCCCGGTTCGGCGCGAAGGCGTCGAAGGCCGCCGCCGCGCACCAGATGGTCGCGCGTGCCGAGAAGATGCTCGCGGGTCTCGAGGACGTGCGTCAGGAGGACCGCGTCGCGAAGCTGCGGTTCCCCAAGCCGTCCCCGTGCGGCAAGACGCCCATCACGGCGTCGGGCCTGTCGAAGTCGTACGGCTCGCTCGAGATCTTCACCGACGTCGATCTCGCGATCGACCGCGGCTCTCGCGTCGTCGTGCTCGGGCTGAACGGCGCCGGCAAGACGACCCTTCTGCGGATCCTTGCGGGCGTCGATCGCGCCGACACCGGCACGGTCGATCCCGGCCACGGGCTCAAGATCGGCTACTACGCGCAGGAGCACGAGAACCTCGACGTCGATCGGTCGGTGCTCGAGAACATGATGTCGGCCGCGCCGGACATCACCGCGACGGATGCCCGGAAGGTGCTCGGATCGTTCCTGTTCACGGGCGACGACGTGCTCAAGCCCGCCGGCGTGCTCTCGGGCGGCGAGAAGACCCGCCTGTCGCTGGCCACGCTGGTCGTCTCGAGCGCCAACGTGCTGCTGCTCGACGAGCCCACGAACAACCTCGACCCGGCATCCCGCGAAGAGATCCTCGGTGCGCTCGCGCACTACGAAGGCGCCGTGATCCTCGTCTCGCACGACGAGGGGGCCGTCGAGGCGCTCAACCCCGAGCGCGTGCTCATCCTGCCCGACGGCGTCGAGGACATCTGGGGCCGCGACTACGCGGAGCTCGTCGCCATCGCCTGACCTTCCGACATCGCGTCGTCGGCGAGGGCGTCCTCGACGTCGGCGTCGGGATCGCGGCGGCGTCGCTTCGGCGGTCGCGGGGCGCGGTCGCCGGGGTCGCGATCGTCATCGTCATCGCCGTCGCGGCGGTGGCGCACTTCGGTGCGGATCACGTAGCCGATGAACACGAAACCCATGATCGCGAAGAGGATCCACTGGATCGCGTACGACAGGTGCGGCCCGGGATCCTCGGACGGGTCTTCGACGGCCATCGGTCGCTCGGCCGCAGGATCCTCGGAGACGAGGGCGCCATAGGCGTCGACGACCTCGGGCGCACCGAGTGCCTCGGCGATGAGCGGCAGGTTGATGGTCGGCACCTGGCCCTCGGGGGCCGAGCGACCCGACGGCGGCAGCGGCTCGCCGCTGCGCAGCCGCACGACCACCGTCGCTTCGCCGTCGGGCGGCGCCGGCACGTGGTCGGGCTCGGACTGCTCCGAGCCGGGGGGCACCCAGCCGCGGTCGACGACGAGGATGCGGCCGTCGTCGAGGGCGAACGGCACGAGCACCTCGTAGGCGGCGGTGCCGCCATGCGCGCGGTTGCGGGCGAGCAGCGTGGCGTCGGCGAGATAGCGGCCCTGCAGAGTCACCGGACGCCACTCGTCGGCGTCGTCGAACGAGCCTCCGACGGGGATCAGCTCATCGAGCGGAACGGGATCCTGGTCGTAGTTCGTCTCGACGAGTTCGAGCTGCGCCGACCTCTCGGCGTTGCGTGCGAACTGCCAGTTCGAGAGGAAGGCGCACGCGACCGCGAAGGCCACGGCGATCGCGATGTAGGCGGTCCAGCGCACGCCGACCGAGACACGGCGTCCGCTCATCGTGCCTCCTCGAACGCATCGACCTCGACGGGGAAGTCGCGGGCGGCGAGGAACTCGCGAAGGTAGTCGACATGCGCGTCGCACGCGAGCCAGACCTTGCGCCGATCGGCGTCGTGGATGCGGGGATTCCGCCAGCGCACCCGCCACCGCGCGGACTCGCGGCATCCCGCGCGCGAGCAGCGCGCGTCGACGTCGCCGGTCATGCGCGCGGATCCTGCGCGGAGTCGTCGTGCGGGGTCTCCGCGATCCTGATCACGCGCCCGTCATCGTCGGCCGCGTGCGTCTCGGGTTCATCGGCGCCGACGGTCGCGCCGGTGGTGAGGGCGCGCTCGGGGCTCTCGGCCGGGCGGTTCTTGCCCTCCTCGCCGACGTTCGCCAGCACGACGGCGATGTACGGCAGGAAGATCGCCGCCAGCCCGAACACCCACGTGTACCAGCCGTACGGGGTGATGACCACCATGAGCACGAAGCACACGACGCGCACGCCCATCATGACGAGGTAGCGCGTGGAGCGTGCGTGTGCGCTGTCGCGCGGTGCGCGCGGCAGGGATGTGGCGGACTGCGGCCGCTGGATGCTCCTGGTCACGGTGCTACCAGACTACGCCGCGGGAGCGATCGCGGCGCCGGGTCGCGTGAGTCAGGTGGTGGTGGGGATCGTGGTCATCATGAAGGGGATGAGCGCGAACAGGATGATGAGGCCGATGATCGAGAACGCGAGGCCCACCCACCCGAGGATCGTGCCGGTGAGGCCCATGCCCCGGCCCTGTTCGCCGGTCTGCTTGATCTGCGAGAGCGACATGTGCCCGGTGATGACGCCGACGATCGATCCGATGAACGGCACGAAGACGAGCCCGACGATCGACGCGATGAGCGACACGACCGCGAGGGTGTTCGTCTTCGCCGAACCGTAGGCCGAGCCGTAGGCGGGTGCGGCGGCGTACTGCTGCTGTTGAGGGGTGCCGTAGGCAGGCGGCGGGTAGCCGCCGGCGGCGGGCGGCTGCTGCCCGTAGGGCGGGGGAGTCGGGGCGGGCTGAGGGGCCGAAGCGGGAGGCGGATACGCGGACGGTGCCTGCGGGTATGCCGGCGGCTGCGGCGGCTGCGGTGCGCGGCCGTCGGGCGGGGGAGTCGTGTCGCTCATGCTGACCTCTCAGTTCGGTGAGTTCAGCGTTCCAGCGAGGGGCCGGAGTGTCAAACGGTGTACGGCTAGGCTGGTGCGGTTCGTCAACCCGGGAGAGCACCATGTCCACAGACCGTGTCGTCCTCGTCACCGGCGGAAACCGCGGCATCGGCCGCGCGATCGCCGAGCGCTTCGTCTCGGAGGGCTACCGCGTCGCGGTGACGGCGCGCTCGGGCGAGGGGCCGGAGGGCACGCTCACGGTGCGCGCCGACGTCACCGACGCCGCGGCGGTCGACGCCGCGTTCACCGAGGTCGAGCAGCAGCTCGGTCCGGTCGAGATCGTGGTCGCGAACGCGGGCATCACGAAGGACACCCTGCTGCTGCGCATGAGCGAAGAGGACTTCGACAGCGTGGTCGCGACGAACCTCGGCGGCGCCTTCCGTGTCGTCAAGCGGGCGTCGAAGGGCATGCTCCGGGCCCGCTGGGGTCGCGTCATCCTCATCTCGAGCGTCGTGGGCCTGTTCGGCTCGGCGGGGCAGATCAACTACAGCTCGTCGAAGAGCGGTCTGGTCGGATTCGCC
>JAUHVN010000176.1 GCA_030425055.1 Actinomycetes bacterium
GTTGGCGCCGGTGTGCAGGTGGATGCGCGGATCCTCGACGAGCCGGTCGACGAGGTACGACGACATGCGGTCGCCCACCTGACGACCGCGCACGACGAGGTTGACGTCGCAGCCGTTCGCGGCGAGATACAGCGCGGCCTGCCCGGCCGAGTTCGCGCCGCCGACGACGACGACCGGCGCCTGGGCGACCTGCCGCAGCTCGAGCGGAGTCGCCGCGTAGTAGATGCCCGCGCGCTCGAACTCGTCCCACCGGTCGAGCGCCAGCCGCCGGTACGCGGCGCCCGACGTCACGATCGCGGCGCGGGTCGGCACCACCCGTCCGTCGGCGAGCGTTACGGCGAGCCCGCCGTCGACGGTCTCGAGTGCGACCGCCTCGCACGGCGCGTGCACCCGCACCCCGAACTTGAGCGCCTGAAGCGACGCCTGACCGATGAGGTCGCCGCCGCTCACCCCGAACGGGAAGCCGAGGAAGTTCTCGATCCGCGACGTCGCCGCCGCCTGACCACCCGGGGCGATCGCGTCGAGCAGCACCGTCTCGAGCCCCTCGGATGCCCCGTAGATCGCGGCAGCGAGCCCCGCGGGCCCGCCCCCGATGACCACGAGGTCGACCATCTGGTCGGACTCCGCCTCGTAGCTGAGGCCCAGCTGCTCGGCGACGATGCCCGGCGTCGCCCGCGGGATCGGCTCGCCCTGGATGAACGCGACCGGCAGGTCGTCGCGTGTCAGGTCGTGCCCGAGCATCCGCCCCTCGTCGGCGGGCAGCAGCGCGTGGGCGACGTGCACCAGGTCGAGGCGCTCGGCGAAGCGGCGCAGCGCGAGGAAGTCGCTCTCACCGCTCTCGCCGACGAACTTGAGCGTCATCGCCGCGGGGCCCGAGCGCAGCGTGTCGCGCCGCGCCCACAGCGCGTGCAGGATGATGTCGCACAGCTCGTCGTCTTCGTTCATGATGCGGCGCAGCTCGGCGCGGGTGAGCCGGCGGATCGTGCCCGCCTTCGTCACGCGCGCCGACAGGAACGCGCCCTGGCCGTTGAGGATGCCGAGCTCACCGGCGAACGACCGCGGACCCATCGTCGTGATCACGGCCTCGCCCGCCCACTTCAGCGCGTCGCGCACGATCTCTACCTCGGCGGTGTCGACGAGGATGAGGTCGTACCGGCGGTCGCCCGATCGGAAGGCGTAGTCGCCCACGGCGACCTCTTCGGCGGGTGCGTGCGCGGTCAGTCGCGCCCATTGCGCGTCGGTGAGTTCGGGAGCGATGAGGCGTTGCTTCGCGGCGTCCACGAGGAAACGTTAACCCCGGGATGCGCCCGGGTGGGCGGGTTCGCGGAAGAACGCGACCCCGAGGTCGGCATGGTCGACGAAGACGCCGTCGACGCCGGCATCCCGGATCACCGCCCACTCCCCCTCCCAGTCGCCGAAGGCGGCATCGCCCGCCCTCGAGCGGAACTGCCCGGCCAGGAACGCGTTCTCGGGGCGGCACGTCCACGTGAAGACGCGCAGCCCGCGCGCGTGCGCGTCGCCGACGACGGCGCTGGGGCCGGTCACGCGGCCGAGCCGGTCCGGCGCGAGGATCATGCGCTTGTCGACGCTGATGCCGTCGACGAGACCGGCGATCTCGTCGAGGCCCTCGGGCGATGCGGTGCGCCGGTACGTCGGCGCCGCCTTGCCCTGGACGGCGACGAGGTCGAACGGGCGGCCGGATGCCTCCAGCAGATAGATCCAGGTGCCGACGACACCGTGCTCGCGCAGCCTCAGCAGCACGGTCGACTCGAACGACTCGATCGTCAGCGGCAGCGCGCCGTCGGCCCAGCCCGCCGCGGCGAGCTCGGCAGCCACGATCGCCGGAACGTCGAAACCCAGCGAACCGAAGTAGGTGGCGTGCTTGATCTCGAGCACCACGCCGATCTCACGGCCCTGCTCGAGCGAGGCGGCGCGCACGAGGTCGAGCACGTCGCGCAGCCGCAGCACGGGCTGGGCGTCATCGAAGCTCGCACTCGTCGCCCGCAGGTGCGGCAGCCGCTCGCGGCACCGCAGCGTCGACAGCTCGTCCCACGTGAAGTCCTCGGTGAACCAGCCGGTGTGCTCGGCGCCGTCGATCGTCTTCGCCGTGCGCCGGTCGGCGAACTCGGGACGGTCCGCCACATCCGTCGTGCCAGAGATCTCGTTCTCGTGCCGCACGACGAGCACGCCGTCGCGTGTGAGCACGACGTCGGGCTCGACGGCGTCCACCCCCATCGCGAGCGCGAGACCGTACGACGACTGCGAGTGCTCGGGGCGGTAGCCGGGCGCGCCCCGATGTCCGATGACGAGCGGGGTCCGACGCGGCACCCGCCCAGGCTACCCGCGGTCACCTCGCGGACCCGGCCGTCCCGACCGTTCATGGAATGCTCACAGGCCGCGACTGCCGGATGCGGGCGGGGTTCGGATATCGTTGAGCGACAGCAGAATCATGCTGCCGGACCCGACTTTGGAGTGTGAGAGCAGTGGCCCTCAACAACCCCGCATTCAACAACCCGGCCTTCCAGGACGAGAAGGCCGTTCGCAGCTACCCCGGCGGCCCCCAGGCCGCCGGCCTCGGCGCGCCCACGCAGGCGGCGACGACGTCGCGCATGGCGACGGATGCTGCGGCCAGCGCGCAGCTCGAGGGCATGTACGCCGCCCCCGCCGCCGGTGCCGCCGAGACCGACCGCATGACGGTCGAGGACACCGTCTGGAAGACGGTCGGCCTCTTCGCGATCCTGCTCGTGACCGCGGCGGTCGGCTGGGTGTGGACGCTCGGCGGCGTGTCGGCGGCCCAGCCCAACCAGCTGTCGATCCTGCCGTGGATCATCGGCGCGCTCGGCGGCTTCGTGCTCGCGCTGGTCGTGATCTTCTCGTCGCGCAAGAAGGTGCGTCCCGCGCTCATCTTCGCCTACGCGGCCTTCGAGGGTCTCTTCGTCGGCGGCATCTCGGCGTTCTTCGAGGTGCAGTGGCAGGGCATCGTCCTGCAGGCCACGCTCGCGACCCTCGTGGTCGTCGGCGTGACGCTGGCCCTGTTCGCCAGCGGCAAGGTGCGCGCCTCCAAGCGCGCCACCAAGGTCTTCATGGTCGCGATGATCGGCTACCTGGTCTTCTCGCTGATCAACCTCGGCCTGATGTTCTTCACGCCGGTCGGCGACAGCGCATTCGGCCTCCGCAGCGAGCCGAGCTTCCTCTTCGGCATCCCGTGGGGCGTCATCATCGGCGTCTTCGTCGTGATCATGGCCGCGTACTCGCTCGTGCTCGACTTCGACTCGATCCAGCGCGGCGTGCGCAACGGCGCCCCGCGTCAGTTCGCCTGGCTCGGCGCGTTCGGCATCATGGTGACGGTCATCTGGCTGTACATCGAGATCCTGCGCATCCTCGCGATCCTCCGCGGCAGTAACTGAGCCGAGCCGGGTCAATGCCGCGCAGCGGCGTTGATGCGGCTGCGGCTCAGATCGAGTAGCGCGCAGCGCGTATCGAGATCTCCCAGCCGAGCCGGAGAACCGGTCCACGTCGAGGGGGTCGCCCGAATCGGGCGGCCCTCTTCGTCGTCAGCGGGTGATCGAGTGCGCGAAGCGCGTATCGAGATCCCTGCCTCTCACGTTCCGTATAGTTTCGAGGGTGACTCATCGCCGCACGCTCCGCTCGATCGTGCGCAGTGCGATGGTCGCCCTGCTCGTCGCCGCCGGCGCGCTGACCGCCGTGCCCGCGGCTGGAGCGGTCGCCCCGATCGCCGCCGATGCCCCCGACACGACCGAGCGTGCCGAGTGCCCCGTCGAGGTGCCGGCCGCGTCGCGCGACCGGGTGAGCTGCGGCATCCTCACCGTTCCCGAGCGCCGCGGAGACGGCGCCGACCCCGAGCGCGTCATCCGGCTGCCGTACGCGATCATTGCGGCCGCCTCGGTCGAACCGCGCGAGGACCCGCTCATCGTGCCGTTCTTCGACGTCGGCACGCTCGCGCACTTCCTCGACTCGGGCGACTGGGCGTCGGATGAGCGCGACGTCATCCTGCTCGCGCGCCGAGGCGACGACCTGTCCGAGCCCACGCTCGCGTGCCCCGAGACCGGCCTGTCGTCCTTCGTCGCCGACGGCGCCTTCGACCTCGACCCCGACCGGTGGCTGACGCAGGTCGGAGCCTGCCGAGAGCGCCTCGTCGCCGAGGGAGTCGACCTCGCCGCCTACGGCAACGGGCCGGCCGTGGCCGACATCGCGGCGCTACGCACGGCGCTCGAGATCGGCGCCTGGAACCTCTACGGCGCCTTCGACGCGTCGCGCCTGGCCATGCGCGTCATGCGCGCGGAGTCCGAGGGGCTGCGCTCCGTCGTGCTGGATGGAGCGAGCGCACCGCAGCTGCCCCGCTACGAGCTGATGCCCGCGAACTTCTCCACAGCGCTCGACCGGCTCTTCGAGGGTTGCGCCGCCGACGACGACTGCGCCGAGCGCTACCCCGGCCTCGAGCGGACGCTCGCCGGCGTGCTCAACCGGGCGGCATCCGCCCCGTTCGACGTCGTCGCGGTCGACCCGGCCACAGGCGGACGGCTGACCGTCACGGTCGATGACACGATGCTCGCCTCGGTGCTGCGCGACGCGCTCGCGTCGGCCGAGCTCGTCGCCGCACTGCCGTTCGCGATCGACCAGATCGCCGAGGGCAACACGGATGCCTTCGCGCCGATCCTGCAGCCGACGCTCGACCGGTTCGGCGTCGGCGCCGTCGGGCTGCGGCTCTCGGTGGACTGCGCCGAGGAAGTGCCCTTCAACGATCCCGAACTCGTCGCCGAGGCGTTCGCCGCCGACCCGCTCGCGAGCCACCTCGAGGGCGCCGTCGATCCGTTCGCCGAGTGCGCGATCTGGGAGGTGCCCGCCGCCGGCGAGGGCGTCAACGCGGTCGTCACCAGCGATGTGCCCACGCTCATCACCGTCGGCGGGTTCGATCCGATCGACCCCCTGCCGTGGGCCGAGGCGGCCGCCGAAGGCCTGAGCGAGCCGACGGTGCTCGTCTTCCCGCGCGCCGGGAACGCCGCCGTGTGGTCGACCGACGTCAGCCGCTGTGGTGCCGCCGTTGCCCGCCAGTTCATCCGCGATCCGGGCTTCTCTCCGTCGGTGTCGTGCCTGACCCGGCCGGTGCAGGTCGACTACCTCACCACCGCCGACATCGATCCCAACCCGGCGGTCAGCAGCCTGAGCCGCGATGTGCGCGGCCCGGTCACCGCCGTCCTGCTCGCCCTCACGCTGCTCGTGCTGGCGGCGACGGTCGTGTACGCCATCGTGATCGGCGTGCGCCGACGGATGCGCCGCGGTGGCGAGGTGCCCGCCGGGATCGTGCTCGCCGGTCTCGCTGCCACGTTCAACCTGGCCTACGCGATCGGCGTCGCGGTGGTGCTGGCGACCGCCGACCCGCTCGTCCTCGCCTTCGGCCTGCCGCCCGGAGTGTGGCCGCTGCTCGTCCTGCCCTTCGCGGGACTCGTGACGGCGATCCTGCTCGTCGCGGTGCTGGTGCGCGCCTGGATCACCGACGACGGTGTGATCGTGCACCGCGTGCTGCTGTCGATCTCGGCGGTGGCGTCGCTCGCGTTCGCGATCTGGCTGCTGGCGCGGGGCCTGCTCACACTGTGAGGCCCTGGTCTCGGGCATCCCTCGCCGGTTAGCGTCGTCAACATGGCTGACGACGCGGTGATGCTCGACATCGACGGGCACGAGGTGCGCGTCTCGAGCCCGACCAAGCCGGTGTTCCCCGATGCCGGTCTCACCAAGCTCGACGTGGTGCGCTACTACCTGTCGGTCGCCGAGGGCGCGCTGCGCGGAGCCGGCGGCCGTCCGATGGTGCTCAAGCGCTTCCCCAAGGGCATCGACCACGAGCCGTTCTTCCAGAAGCGGGTGCCGGCCAACCACCCCGACTTCGTCGACACCGCGACGCTGCACTACGCGCGCGGCACGTCGGCCGAAGAAGCGGTGATCCGGGATGCCGCGGGCCTCGCGTGGGTCGTGAACCTCGGATGCCTCGACCTCAACCCCCACCCCGTGCGCGCCGAAGACCTCGACCATCCCGACGAGCTGCGCATCGACCTCGACCCGATGCCCGGCGTCGACTGGTCGCAGATCGTCGACACCGCCTTCG
>JAUHVN010000177.1 GCA_030425055.1 Actinomycetes bacterium
GGCGCTCCTTGAGGGCCGGCAGCGACGTCACGACGACGGCGTAGCCGAGCCCCTGCGCGGCGTAGGCCGCGGTGACCGCGACCCGCGTGCGGGTCAGGAACCGTCCTTCGATACACGCCGCCTGCGGTGGCGCACTCAGGAACCGCCCCGCAGCACGGCCTGCTTGACCTCGGCGATGGCCTTCGTCACCTCGATGCCGCGCGGGCACGCCTCGGTGCAGTTGAAGGTCGTGCGGCAGCGCCACACGCCTTCCTTGTCGTTGAGGATGTCGAGTCGCACGTCGCCCGCGTCGTCGCGCGAGTCGAAGATGAAGCGGTGCGCGTTGACGATCGCGGCGGGGCCGAAGTACTGGCCGTCGGTCCAGAAGACCGGGCACGACGAGGTGCAAGCGGCGCACAGGATGCACTTGGTGGTGTCGTCGAAGACCTCGCGGTCGACGATCGACTGGATGCGCTCCTTGCCCTTCTCGGGCGCCGAGCTCGCGATGAGGAACGGCTGCACCTCGCGGTACGACGCGAAGAAGGGCTCCATGTCGACGACGAGGTCCTTCTCGAGCGGCAGGCCCTTGATCGCCTCGACGTAGATCGGCTGCGAGATGTCGAGATCCTTGATGAGGGTCTTGCACGCGAGCCGGTTGCGGCCGTTGATGCGCATCGCGTCGGATCCGCAGATGCCATGGGCGCACGAGCGGCGGAACGTGAGCGAGCCGTCGACCTCCCACTTGATCTTGTGCAGCGCGTCGAGCACACGGTCGGTCGAGTACAGCTCGACGTCGTAGTCGACCCAGCGCGGCTCCTCGTCGACCTCGGGGTCGAAGCGACGGATGATGAACGTCACCAGGAACGACTGGATGCCGGTGTCGTCGGCGGCTTCGATCTCGGCGATGGCGTCGGGGTCCACCAGGGCGGTCGACATCAGTACTTCCTCTCCATCGGCTGGTAGCGGGTCACGACGACGGGCTTCCAGTCCAGGCGGATGTGGTCCTCGGCGTTCGACGAGTGGGGGTCGCCGGTGAGGTACGCCATGGTGTGCTGCATGAAGGATTCGTCGTCGCGCTTGGGGTAGTCGTCGCGCATGTGACCGCCGCGGCTCTCCTGACGGTTGCGGGCGGTGACGACGACGACCTCGGCGATGTCGAGCAGGAAGCCGAGCTCGACGGCCTCGAGCAGGTCGGTGTTGTACCGCTTGCCCTTGTCGTCGACGTGGATGTTCTTGTAGCGCGCGCGCAGCTCCTCGATGACCTCGAGGACCTCGCCGAGCGACTCGTCGGTGCGGAACACCTGCGCCTTGCGGTCCATCTCGTCCTGCAGCTTCTTGCGCAGCACGGCGATGCGCTCGGTGCCGGTGTTGTCGCGCAGACCCTCGATCATGTCGCGGACGCCCTGGGCGGGGTCGTCGGGCAGGTCGACGAACTCGGCGGTCTTCACGTACTCGACCGCGTTGCGCCCGGCCCGCTTGCCGAACACGTTGATGTCGAGCAGCGAGTTGGTGCCGAGGCGGTTCGAACCGTGCACCGACACGCACGCGCACTCGCCGGCGGCGTACAGGCCGGGGACGACCGTGGTGTTGTCGCTGAGCACCTGCGCGTCGTTGTTGGTCGGGATGCCGCCCATCGCGTAGTGCGCGGTCGGCATGACGGGCACCGGCTCGACGACCGGGTCGACGCCGAGGTAGGTGCGCGCGAACTCGGTGATGTCGGGGAGCTTGGTCTCGAGCACCTCGGCGCCCAGGTGCGTGCAGTCCAGCAGCACGTAGTCGCGGTGCGGACCGGCGCCGCGGCCCTCGGCGACCTCCTGCACCATGCAGCGGCTGACGATGTCGCGCGGAGCGAGGTCTTTGATCGTCGGGGCGTAGCGCTCCATGAAGCGCTCACCCGAGACGTTGCGCAGGATCGCGCCCTCACCGCGTGCACCCTCGGTGAGCAGGATGCCGAGACCGGCGAGGCCGGTCGGGTGGAACTGGAAGAACTCCATGTCCTCGAGGGGGAGGCCCTTGCGCCACACGATGCCCACGCCGTCGCCGGTGAGGGTGTGGGCGTTCGAGGTCGTCTTGTAGATCTTGCCGAAGCCGCCCGTCGCGAAGATCACGGCCTTCGAGTGGAAGACGTGCAGGTCGCCGGTGGCGAGCTCGTACGCGACGACACCCGCGACCTCGGTCTTGCCCGCGGCATCCTTCACCGTGATGAGGTCGAGCACGTAGAACTCGTTGAAGAAGTTGATGCCGAGCTTGACGCAGTTCTGGAACAGCGTCTGCAGGATCATGTGGCCCGTGCGGTCGGCGGCGTAGCACGCGCGCCGCACCGGCGTCTTGCCGTGGTCGGCCGTGTGCCCGCCGAAGCGGCGCTGGTCGATCTTGCCCTCGGGCGTGCGGTTGAACGGCAGGCCCATGTTCTCGAGGTCGATGACCGCGTCGATGGCCTCCTTCGCGAGGATCTCGGCCGCATCCTGGTCGACGAGGTAGTCGCCGCCCTTGACGGTGTCGAAGGTGTGCCACTCCCACGAGTCCTCTTCGACGTTCGCCAGCGCCGCGGCCATGCCGCCCTGCGCGGCGCCGGTGTGCGACCGCGTCGGGTACAGCTTGGTGATGACGGCGGTCTTCGCGCCCGGGCCGGCTTCGATCGCCGCCCGCATGCCGGCGCCGCCGGCGCCGACGATCACGATGTCGAACTGGTGGTAGTGGACGCCGTCCTTGACGTAGGAGTCCGTCGTCTGTGTGCTCACGTGGGGGATGCCTCGGTCGTCTTTCGCTTCGTCGTCGCGCGCGCTCAGCCCTGTGCGCTGCAGATCTCGGTGAGGACGCTGCCGTCGCTCAGGTTGGGGATGCAGGGGTCGAAGGTGAACACCACGAGCGTGCCGAGCAGGATGAGGAATCCGGCCGACAGCCACAGCGCCCACACCAGCACCTTGCGCGTGCCCTGGTGGGTGACGTAGTCGTTCACGATCGTGCGCATGCCGTTCGCGCCGTGGATCAGGGCGAGCCAGAGCATCAGCACGTCCCACCACTGCCAGAACGGCGAGGCGAACTTGCCGGCCACGAAGGCGAAGTCGAGCCCGTGGATGCCGTCGCCGAGCATCAGGTTCACGAAGAGGTGGCCGAAGATGAGGATGATCAGCAGCACGCCCGAGGCGCGCATGTAGATCCAGCCCCACTTCTCGAGGTTGACGCCGCCGCGCCGGGCGGTGGTCTGCGGCGTGCGGGGATCGGCGATCGTGGACATCAGTGACCGCCTCCCGCCCCGGCGAACACGTTCATGAGGTGGCGCGGCGTGAACGCGAGCATCGTCACGACCCACAGGCCGAGGACGCCCCACCACAGCTGTCGCTGGTGGCGCGTCGCCCACGACCAGATGTCGACGAGGATGATGCGCAGGCCGTTGTAGGCGTGGTACGCGATCGCGCCGACCAGCGCGACCTCGCCGAGGCCGAGCAGCGGGTTCTTGTACGTGCCGATCACCGCGTCGTACGCGTCGGGTGCCACCCGGATGAGCGCCGTGTCCAGCACGTGGACGAGCAGGAAGAAGAAGATCCCGATCCCGGTGATCCGGTGCAGCACCCACGACCACATGCCCTCGTTGCCGCGGTAGAGCGTTCCGCGGGGAACCTTCGAGGTGGTCTCGGACACCGACGGGGTCACGCGTGCTGGTGCAGACACGGCCGTCCTCCCTGGTCGATCGACGAGGAGCGTGCGTTGGATGCCCCTCGACCGGTGCACCCCGAGGGTGCGAACCGGGCGCCTGGCGGGCGCAGACTCCATCCTATTCCCGTCGTCCGCGTGCAAGACGCTTAGGTGCACCTAAGGAGGCTCTCCACAGTGTCGTCCCGAGGCTCGTGCGTGATGGCAGGATGACAGGGGCCGTCGCGCGATCCGCCGTCGGCGAGTACCACGAAGGAGTCGTCCATGGAGATCGCCGGAATCGTCGGCATCCTGGTCATCGTCGGCGTCGGCGTCGTCGCCGCGATCATCGTCGGCCTCATCCTGCTGCTCTTCGCCCGCAGCTGGATCAAGGTCGCCCGCGCGGATGAGGCGCTCGTGATCTCGGGCCGCAAGCAGAAGGTGCAGCAGGCGGTCGTCAACGTCGACGGCTCGACGCGGTCCGAGCTGTCGGAATCGCCGGTGACGGTCATCGTCAACGGCAAGTCGCTGGTGAACCCCATCACGCAGCGCCATGAGATCATCTCGCTGCGCTCGCGCCAGGTCTCGCTCAACGCCGAGGCGCAGTCGCTCGACAACGTGACGCTCAACGTCGACGGCGTCGCGATCGTGAAGATCGGCTCCGATCCGCTGTTCGTGCGTCGCGCCGCCGAGCGGTTCGCGTCGCAGGACAAGGCGATCGAGCAGTTCACGACCGAGCAGCTCGAGGGTGCCCTGCGCGGCATCGTCGCGACGCTGTCCGTCGTCGAGCTCATGCGCGAGCGCAAGAAGTTCTCCGACCAGATCGCCGCCGACGTCTCGAACGAACTCGCCGAGCAGGGGCTGATCCTCGACTCGTTCCAGATCAAGGGCATCACCGACGCCGTCGGCTACATCCAGTCGCTCGGCGCCCCCGAGATCCAGGCCAAGCGCCAGGCGGCCGAGATCGCGCAGACCAACGCCGACCGCGCGATCAACCAGAAGATCATCGCCAACCAGGAGGCGAACCTGGTCGAGCAGACGGCGCTGGACACCAACACCGCCAACTCGAGTGCGGGCGTCGGCCGTGCGCGGGCCGAGGCCGAGCAGGCCGAGTACCTCGCCCGCGCGCAGGCCGAGCAGGCGGTCCTGCAGCAGCAGGCCGAGAACAAGCAGGCGCAGCTGGACGCCGACGTCAAGCGCGTCGCCGACGCGCAGCGGTACGAGGCCGAGACCCGTGCGCAGGCCGATCTGTACACGCGCGAGCGCTCGGCCGAGGCCGCGGCGATCGAGCAGGTCAAGCAGGCCGAGGCGCGCACGCGCATCGCCGAGCAGCAGGCCGAGGCCGACCGTGCGCGCGCCGCCGGTGAAGCCGCGGCGGCCGAGGCCAAGGCGGCCGGTGAGGCCGGCGCGCTGCGCGCACTCGCCGACGCCGAGGCATCCGCTCGCCGCCTGCGCTCGCAGGCCGAAGCCGACGCGATCCGCGCCGAGGGCGAGGCGCGCGCGGCCGCCGTCGAGGCCGAGGCCGAGGCGATCGCCTCGAACCAGGAGGCGCTGCTCACGCAGCGGGTCGTCGAAGTGCTGCCGCAGATCATGGCCGAGTTCGCGAAGGGCTACTCCGCGATCGGCAACGTCTCGATCATCGGCGCGGGCGACGACAGCGCATCGACCGTGATCGGCGGCGACAGCGCGAAGGCGATGCGCTCGGTGTTCGACAGCGTCGAGGCGGCGACCGGTCTCGACCTCGCGGCGATCATCCAGGGCCAGGCGGTCGGCCGCGGTGTCGGTGCCGGCATCGCCGAGGCGACCGCGGCGCCGGCGGCCCCGCGCGCCCCGAAGAAGGGCGGGGCCGAGCCGGCCGCGGACCGTTGACACCGCCCATTAGCCTGGGGGCATGGCCGAGCCTGTCTCAGACTTCTACGCCGTCATCCCCGCGGGCGGAATCGGCAGTCGGCTGTGGCCGCTGTCGCGCGCGGACGCCCCCAAGTTCCTCCACGATCTGAGCGGATCGGGCAACACGCTCCTGCGCGATACGTGGGATCGCCTCGAGCCTCTGACCGGTCCCGACCGCATCGCGGTGGTCACCGGCCGCGCGCATCGGGCGGCGGTCGAGAAGGAACTGCCGGGCGTCCCCGACAAGAACGTCTTCCTCGAGTCCGAACCGCGTGACTCGACGGCGGCCATCGGCCTCGCCGCCGCGATCCTGTCGCGACGCGAGCCGGACGTGATCATCGGCTCCTTCGCGGCCGACCACGTCATCCGGGTTCCGCACCTGTTCGACTGGGCGGTGCGCCAGGCGATCGAGGTGGCGCGCGAGGGCTACGTCTGCACGATCGGGATGCCGCCGACCGAGCCCTCGATCGGCTTCGGCTACATCCGCAAGGGGGCCGAGCTCATCGTCGACGGCGCGCCGGAGGCATCCCTCGTCGCCAGCTTCGTCGAGAAGCCCGACCTCGAGACGGCGAAGGACTACTTCGCCGACCGCACCTACCTG
>JAUHVN010000178.1 GCA_030425055.1 Actinomycetes bacterium
TCGATGGTCTCGAGCGAGCTGCGCACCTCGATCGATCGGGTGCTTCGCTGGATGGCGTGGCTGATCGGTCCGGTCGGGCTGCTCGTGCTCAACGCGCAGATGATGGTCGCCGGCGGCTGGGTCGCGGCGTGGGAGAGCGGCTCCTGGGTGCAGGCGGTCGTCAACACGATCGCGGCGCTCACCGCGATGATCCCGCTCGGTCTCGTGCTGATGACCTCGATCGCGTTCGCGGTGGGCGCTGCCAAGCTCGCCGGGAAGCAGGTGCTCGTCAACGAGCTGCCGGCCGTCGAGGGTCTCGCCCGCATCGATGTGATCTGCCTCGACAAGACCGGAACGCTCACCGCCGGGGAGATCGAGTTCGACGCGGCTCATCCGCTCGGCAGCCCCCATGAGGCGGATGCCGCAGCCGTGCTCGCCTGGTACGGCTCGGCCCCCGATGCGAACGCCACCGCGAAGTGCCTGCGCGAACCGTACCCCGTCGACGAACCCCTCACGACCGCGCGGTACATCCCGTTCTCGTCGGCGCGGAAGTGGAGCGCGGTCTCGTTCGCATCGGGCGCCGCGGGCACGTGGGTGATGGGTGCACCCGAGATGGTGTTCGGGGACGCGGCATCCGACCCGGCTCAGCCGCTCGGCGAGACGGTCACCTCGCTTGCCACCACCGGTCGCCGCACCCTCGTCCTCGCGCACACCGCCACCGCGCTCGCCGACGACGACGTCGACGCCGAGCGCCTGCCGGACGGCGTGACGCCCGTGCTCGTGCTCACCTTCCGCGAGCAGGTGCGACCGGATGCCGCAGAGACGCTCGCGTACTTCGCCCGGCAGGGCGTGGACGTGCGCGTGATCTCGGGCGACAACCCCCGCACGGTCGCGGCCATCGCGCGCGAGGTGGGCCTCGAGTCGGCCGAGGGCTTCGACGCGCGGCGCTTGCCCGAGGACGACGCCGAGCTGGCGGACGTGCTCGAGCAGCACACCGTGTTCGGCCGCGTGACGCCCGAGCAGAAGAAGCGCATCGTCGTGGCCCTGCAGTCGCGCGGGCACACGGTCGCGATGACGGGTGACGGGGTGAACGACGCGCTTGCGATCAAGACCGCCGACATGGGCATCGCCATGAACTCGGGCGCGGCCGCGACGAAGGCCGTCGCGCGCCTGGTGCTTCTCGACGGGCGCTTCTCCCACCTGCCGGACGTCGTCGCCGAGGGTCGCCAGGTGATCGCGAACATCGAGCGGGTCTCGATGCTGTTCCTCACGAAGACGGCGTACGCGACCGGCCTCGCGATCCTGTTCGGACTGCTCGTGCTCGAGTTCCCGTTCCTGCCCCGCCAGCTGTCGATCACCGACGGACTCACGATCGGCATCCCGGCGTTCTTCCTCGCCCTCATGCCGAACTCGCAGCGGTACGTGCCGGGGTTCCTGCGCCGTTCGCTGTCGTTCGCCATCCCCTCGGGGATCATCATCGCGATCGCGCTCACGCTCTACACGCTCGGCGCCATGCAGCTCGGCATCGACGAGGACGAACTGCGCACCGGATCGACGATCATCCTCGCGGTCGTGGGCATCTGGGTTCTCACGGTGCTCTCACGGCCGGTGACGCGCTTCAAGGTGCTGGTGATCGGCGCGATGTTCATCGCCCTGATCGCGATCTTCACGATTCCGCTCGCGACCGAGTTCTTCCAGCTCGTCGACCCGGGGCAGGATGCCGCATGGCTGATCGCGATCGTGACTTCGCTGACGATCGGGGGGATCGAGGTCGTGCGGTTCTTCCATCGCCGCTTCGTGGCGAAGGCGCTCGCGGCGCCTCAGATCGGCGAGACGGCGGGTTCGTCGCGCGTGAAGTGACGCGACCCCGGCGGCAGCCAGACGACGGCGACGACGAACAGCTCGGCGACGAGCTGCACGACCGCACCCCAGTCCCAGGCATCCGAGGCGACGATCGTCGCGACGTGCCCCAGGGCGAGGATGCCGACGTAGACCGTGACGAGTACACGCGAGAGGTGCGACCCGCGAGCGAGGCCCGAGGCGATCGCGATGATCAGCAGACCGAGCAGCACGATCGCGGCGCCGATGAGCGTCACCGCCAGAACGGACGCACGCGCGACGTCGTACCGGCTGAGCATCACCACGACCCCGATCGCCACGTTCGCGAGGGCGCTGAGGTAGACGATCACCACCGCGAGCGTGAGCAGCACCGGGCGGCGGCGCGCGGTGTCGTCGGGCGTGCTCACCCGCCCCACTGTAGTGGCGCGTCCGGGGTCAGCCGCCGCAGCCGAGCCGCTGCTGCATCGACTGCATCGCCTCGATCTCCGCCGACTGCCCGGTTCGGATGCTGCCCGCCACGGCGAGCACGCGGGGCTCCGAGCCGAGCTCGATCACGGCGTCGGCCATGGGGATCGCACCCTCATGGTGGCGGATCATGAGCTCGAGGAGCAGGCAGTCGGCCTCGACGCCGTCGGCGGCGGCGAGCGCGGCCAGCTCGTCGTCCGACGCCATCCCCATCGCCTCGAACGCCTCGGCGTCGGACATCGGCTCGGAGTCGGGGACGCCGTGGTCGTGGCCGGCGTCGGTTCCCGCCATCCAGGCCATCATCGGACCTCCGGCCTGGGGGAGCCCCCACTGCACGAGCCAGTCGTACATCTCGCCCCGCTGCCCGGCCTGCCCGGTCGCGATGTCGTACGAGAGCACGCGCAGCTCTTCGTCGTCCGTCTTGCGATAGATCTCCATCGCCATGGCGATCGCCTGGGCGTGGTGCACCTGCATGTCGCGCGAGAAGCCCGCCTCGGCCGAGGTCGTCGTCGGCGTGAGGGTCGTCGCAGCGCTGCCGAACGTCGAGAATCGGCCGATCGCGAACGCCAGGGCTGCGACGCCCAGGCCGACGAGGAGGATCATCGCCCATCGACCGGCGCGACCGCCCGTGGCCGGCTCGCTCATGACGTCACTGCTTGCCGGGGGCGTCCAGTGCGCCGGTGCAGGCCGCGTTGGGCTCGGGGGCGTTCTGGCTGCGCCAGAACTCCTCGAAGAAGAGCGGGATGCGCTCGTCGTCGACCGAGTCGAGCTTGAGCTGGCTGTTCCAGCCGCTCATCACGACCGGCGAGTCGAGACCCTCGTACGGCGAGAGGATCACGTAGCTGCCGGGCATCTGGGCCTTGAGGGCCTCGAGGTCGTCGCCGGCGACGGCATCCGCGTCGTAGGTCACCCAGACGGCGCCGTGCTCGAGGGAGTGCACCGCGTTCTCGTTCGGAACCGGCTGGTTGTAGATGCCGCAGTTGAGCCAGACGGCGTTGTGCGGACCGCCGGTGGGAGGCGACTGCTCGTAGTCGACCGTTCCGGTGACGTGGTCGGTCACGTTCTCGAAGGTCTCGACGCCCTCGATCTCGGCGCCCGTGCTGTTGCCCGCGGTGTATTCGGGCGGCGGCTCGGGCGCGAAGACGATCGAGGCGACGACCACCGCGACGACGGCGATCGCAGCCACACCGCCGACCGTCCACCACACGAGCTTTCCGCGGCGGCGCTTGGCGAGCTGCTTCTGGTACTCGGCCAGCTTCTGCTGGCGCTTCTGCTCGCGCTGCTGCTTGACGGTCAGGTCGATCTTGGCCTGAGTGGCGGGGTTGCCGCTGTTGCGCTTCTGGTCGGATGTCGGGGTCATGGCGATGATGATCTCGGCTCGGGCCCGGCCGGGCGATTTGGGGGACGTGTCGACCATCCTAGGCGCGGGGTCTGGACACGGGCTGATCGGGCGGCCCCATCACATCCGGTATCATGGTCGGTCGAATCGATTCGACTGAAAGCCTCTCCGTGCTCGACACCGCCTCCATCCCGGTGCAGCAGCAGTCGGCGGCGCCCGAGCGCCCGACCGAGCCGCCGCGCCCGCCCGCCTCCGTACCGTCGTCCGAGCCACCGCGGACGACCGCCGCGATCCGAACCCTCGGCGCCGACCCCGCGACCGCGCCGATCATGCTGCACCCCGGTGACGCGATCACCGCTCGTCGCCGCGTCGTCTACATCATCCTGCTCGGCGCGCTCACTGCGCTCGGGCCGTTCACGATCGATCTCTACCTGCCCGCGTTCCCGACGCTCGAAGCCGACTTCTCGACGACCGCCACGGCCATCCAGCTCACGCTCACCGGCACCATGATCGGCTTCGCGCTCGGGCAGCTCGTCGTCGGACCGCTCAGCGACAAGGTCGGCCGACGCATCCCGCTGCTCGTCGTGACCGCACTTCACGTGCTCGCCAGCGTCGCCGCAGCTCTCGCGCCGACCCTCGAACTGCTCTCGGTCGCCCGCGTGTTCATGGGCGCCGGTGCCGCGGCCGGAGGCGTCGTCGCGGCGGCCATCGTGCGCGACCTGTTCGGCGGCAAGCGCCTCGTCGTGATGCTCTCCCGCCTTGCGCTGGTCTCGGGCGCCGCCCCCGTGCTGGCGCCCCTGATCGGTTCGGCGCTGCTGCTGGTCATGCCGTGGCGCGGGCTGTTCGTGGTGCTCGCGATCTACGGCGCCGTCATGCTGATCTCGGCGATCCTGCTCATCCCCGAGACGCTTCCCCCCGCCCGCCGTCACGACCGGGGTTCGACGACCGTGTGGCAGCGCTACCGCAGCGTGCTCTCGGACCGCGTGTTCCTCGGCGTGCTCGTGATCGGCGGGATGTCGTTCAGCGGGCTGTTCTCGTATCTGTCGGCATCACCCTTCCTGTTCCAGGAGGGGTACGGGTTCGATCCGCAGCAGTACGGCGTCCTCTTCGCGGTGAACTCGGTCGGCATCGTCATCGGCGTGCAGACGGCGGCGCGCCTGGCGGCGCGGTTCGGGCCGCAGTGGGTGCTCGCCTATTCGACGGCGGCGCTCGTCGTCGCCGGTGCCGCGATCATCGTGACCGACCAGCTCGGCCTGGGCGTGTGGGGCACGATGATCCCGCTGTTCGTGTTCATGACGGCGTGCGGCTTCACGTTCCCCTGCGTCCAGGTGCTGGCACTCGATCGCCACGGCAAGGCCGCGGGCACCGCGCAGTCGATCGTCGGCGCCTCGAACTTCGGTGTCGCCGGCATCATCGCCCCGCTCGTCGGCTGGATCGCGCAGGATGCCGGGATCACGGCCACCACGATGGCCACGGTCATGGTGGGCTGCGCCGTGATCGGCGTGCTCGCGCTGTGGTTCGTGGTGCGTCCCCGCACGGTGGCGCTGCTCGCGCCGTAGTGTCGCGCTGCAGTCAGTCGCGTCGCACCGGCTGCAACCGGAAGAGGCGCACGGTGCGGCCGGACGACCGCTCGTAGTTGCGGTATCCGGGCCACTGCTGCTCGATGCGGTTCCACGCGGCATCCCGTTCGTCGTCGGGGATGAGCGTCGCCCGCACCGCCATGTCTCTGCCGCGCACGGTGATCGACGCGTCGGGGTGAGCCAGCAGGTTGCCGGTCCACGACGGATGCCTGTTGCCCGCGAAGTTCGTGCCCGCGACGATCGCCCGGCCTCGGCCGTCCGGCGTGTACATGAGCACGGCGTCGCGGGGTTCACCCGATCGTGCGCCGACGGTGTGGAGCACGAGCGAGGGCACGAGCAGCCCGCTGACCTGCACGCGACCGCCGGTGATCGCCCTCGCGAGGCGCTCGAGAACCGGCATCACCGAGGGCGCGAAGCGTCGGAACAGGCGGGTTCGCGTCAGCGGTGCAACACATGCACGCACGATGTCAAGGGTCCGGCTCATGTGCCCGGATTCTGCCGTACCGCTGGCAGGATGGCGGGATGTCGGACATCCGTGTCGCCTATCGTCGACCGCTCTGGATCGGGGCGGGGCTCGTGGTCGCCGGTGCGCTGCTGGGGGTCGCCATCGTCGTCGGCCTCGACAACGGCACCTTCGCTCTCGACCGCGCGTGGAACGACCTGCTGGCCGCCACCCGTACGCCGGTCGCCCTGTGGTTCGCCTACGCCCTCGACTGGATCGGCGGAGGGCTCATCGGCATCCTCGTCCTGCCGGGGATCATCGTCGTGGTGCTGCTGGTGCTGCGCAGACCCTGGGCGGCGGGCTATTTCGTCGCGTGCGAACTGGCCAGCGCCGGCATCGTGCAGATCATGAAGCACACCGTGGGCCGGGCGCGCC